>CAKTKF010000060.1 GCA_934569215.1 uncultured Oscillospiraceae bacterium | reverse complement strand
CATCCAGCTCGCCGTAGTGATAGTCGCCCGCGTACCAGATCTCTTTCCAGTCGCCGGTGTCCTCGGAAATATACTTGGGGATCACATTGCCGTAGCCGTCCCGGATGACATAGAGGATGTTCAGCGAATCCTCGGGGACGTAGAAATTGACGGTTCCCTGCAAGACCACGGAGATCTTGTCGCCAACGGCAAACTCGCTGGTGTAGGCGGCTGTGCCGACGGATTCAAAGTGCCAGTCCTCCGTGTCCGGCGTTTTGACCAGGTGGGCGGTGATTTTGTCCGCAGACAGGCCGTGATCCTCGTACACGCTGGCGTTGGGGCAGGTGTAGGTCTTGACGTTTCCGAAAATGGAGGTGCCGTCCGCCGCCTGAATGGTGAACTGATACTTGGCGCTGGGGATGCGGGGGGAGATCACCGCGGTGGGCTGCTGGCATTTGACCACATTGGAGGTGGAGCTTCCGTCGAGCTGGTACATCAGCAGCCAGCCGCCGGAGGGGGCGGTGCCGCTGTATTCCCAGGTCACGGTAAGCTGCTCCGGCTCGCTGTCGTCCACGTTCATGCCGGTGATGTTGATGGGATTGGCGGTGACGCTGGTACGGGCGGGCTGGGTCATGCCGGCGGCGGTGACCTCGATGGTGTAGGCCACCGCAGGATCGATGTCCGTGAAGTAGACCTCGGTATTGGTGACGGTGAGCTGCTTGTCGTAGCCGCTTCCGTCGCTGTAGCAGCGGACGTCCCAGCTCTCCACCACCACGTCGCCGGGGGCGTCCCAGCGGACGGTCATGTCGCTGCCGCTGCTGGCGGCGACGGTCAGGTTCTCCGCCAGAACCAGCCGGGAGGCCATGAATTCCAGGGTATTTTCCCCGGTGAAGGTCTCCCCGGAGGAAGCGTTGGCAGGCTCCAGGGTGAAGGTATACAGCTTTCCTACGGTCAGCCCCTTGACGGTGACGGTGTGACCGGAGAAGCTTTCGCTCTTCGTCTCCTCATCCTCGGCGGAGTAGGTCACGACCCATTCTTCCGGGTCGGCGCCGCTGACCGCGAAGTTCAGCATGACGGAGCCGTCCTCGGAGCCGGTGACGGCGGAGAGGCTGGCGATTCTGGTGGAACCCTTGGTGGTGAAGATATCGGAGGTCTGGCCAACCAGCTTGTGGAAGCCGCTGATGTCCAGCTGGATCCGGTACAGGGTATCGGGCAGCAGATCGGTAAAGGTTGCCTTGCCGTCCACCACGCCCCGGGTCACGGCGTTGCCGTAATTGTCCATGCAGATGACGCTGAGCTGGGAGTCGTCCACCGCGGTGTCCACGCTGACAACCAGCTGATACTGGTCGCCCTCAATGGAAATGCCGTTGATGGTTTGCAGGTAGTATTTCTGGTATGCCCAGAACAGCCCCGCGCCGATGGCGGCGAGGATTACCAGAGCGATGACGGCTGTGGCGGCCTTTTTGGCCTTCTGCCTGCGCTCCTGCTTTTTCGCTTCCTTTTGCAGGCGCTTTTCTTCCTCCGCGTCGGCGAAGGGTTCGTTGCTGTTGTCTGGCAGCGGCTCGTTGTCCTCCTCGTCCTGGGCGAAGGAGAAGCGGTCGGGGGAATCCTCCTCCGGCTCAGGGGTGATGGCCGCCTGGGGAACCTCGTGGGCAATCAGGGCGTCGGCCTCGTCCATGATCTGGGAAACTTCCTCGGACATCTGGTGGGGCAGAAGATCGGCCGCGTCCGCAGGCTCCGGGAGGGTTTCGTCCTGCGGATCCTCCGCGATGGTTTCCTCCTGCTGGGCAGGCGCTTTGTCGGGAACGGGCGCGGGCTGCACCGGCACCACATCCTCCGGCTTTGCCTCGATGGGGGTGTAGATGGTGATGGGGGTGTCGTTGATGGAATTGCGCTGCATGTAGGCGGCCAGCGCCTTGCCCAGCTCCTTCGGCTCCTGCCAGCGCTTGGCGGGGTCAGGGTCAATGGCCCTCATGATGATCTCCGCGATCTCGTAGTCGGCGTTGACGGGAGAGGGGAGGGCTTCGCCGGGGGCTTTGTCCTTGAAGGGCAGGCTGCCGTCGTTATAGAGCTGATAGAGAATCATGCCAACGGCATAGGTGTCCGCCGTCTCGTTCAGCGTGGCCATGGCGTCATGCAGCTCCGGGGGAGAATAGGGGCTGCGGTACTTGTCCGGCAGGGACGTGTAGCGCAGAGCGTCCAGCGGGATGAAGCCCAGGTCGCCGATGCGGTAGCTCTTTTTCTCAGTCAGGAAGATGTTGGTGGGCTTTAAGTCCACGTACAGGCATCCGGCCTGACGGCAGACGGAAAGGGCGGAACACAGGTCGAGTCCCAGGTTGATCGCTTCCAGATGGGTGACCGGGTTGCGGCGGATGTACTTTGCCAGGGAGTGCTTGTAGGGACTGACCAGGTAGACCTCGTAGCCCAAGCGGCGGCGCTTGATGGGGACGGTCTGCCAGCCGTCGTAGGGAAGAAAGCCCTCCAGCTTGGAAAGCTTCTGCAAAAATTCCGCTTCCTTTTCCACATCCTCGGCTACGCCTTTGAAGTAGTCCATGGCGCCCGCCATGTCCTTATAGGCGCCTGCCAGGAGCATCGCGTCCAGCTGTGCCTGGGTGGCTGGTACGGAAATGATTTTGACTATGTATTTTTCGTCCGAATTTTCCTTGATGGCAGGACAGCAGCGAACGCCGTCATGATCGCTCATGGGATTGCCCATGGCGAATCCGTCCAGCAAAGGAGAAATCAGTTCGGTTTCGGCAAGTTCAGTCAATCGTAATCGCCTCCTTTAACCTTTATATCATAAAATAAAAATCTAAAAAATGCAACTATTTTGTAGTTGTTTTATTTGGAAAAGAGTGCTATAATGGCGGATGATAATGGTACAGTATGTGTATTTTTGTCAGGAGGTATCATATGAGCAAGGTAATTTGTGAAATTTGCGGAACGACTTACCAGGACACCGCGGAGTGCTGCCCCATCTGCGGCTGCCCCCGGGATATGTCCGGCAACGTTACCGAGGATGATTTGGTCATGGATCAGATGCCCACGCTGAACAAGGGCGGACGCTACTCGTCGGGCAAAAAGAAAAAGGAAATTTTTGACTTTGACGAACAGAGCGACGATTTCCCGGAATCGGAGAACGAACCCTATTCCTCTGACCCGGAGGACGACGAGGATAATTATGACGAGCAGCCCCAGGAGCACAACACCGCCGTTGTAGTGATCCTGACGGCGCTGATTGTGATTCTGCTGGCGGGAACGGCGTTCCTGTTCTTCCGGTATCTGCTGCCCAACCTGCATGGGGGGGTGGATGCCGAACCCACGGTTCAGACCGAGCAGCCTGCCCAGACGGAGCCCGCGACTACCGAACCCCGTATCCCCTGCCAGGATCTGTCTCTGCCCGGCGGCGCGGCGGAGCTGACCCAGCCCGGATATTATTTCCTGCTGAACGTGGTCGTCATCCCGGAGAATACCACGGACGAGCTGATGTTCACCTCCGGTGACGAGAGCATTGCAACGGTGGACGCCAACGGCCGGATTACCGCCGTGAGCGAGGGCAAGACGGTCATCTATATCACCTGCGGCGAGAAGCAGCTGACCTGCCCCGTGACCTGCCAGTTTGAACAGGAGACGGAGCCGTCCACGGAGGCCACCGTGGCAGCCCAGGCGGAGACCGCCGCCCAGACCGAGCCTGCGGAGACGAAGCCCCAGGTGGAGCTGAAGCTGGACAGAACGGACATGCGTTTGCAGGTGGGCTACAGCACCCAGCTGAAGCTGGTGGACTGCGGCGACCTCAAGCCCGAGGACGTGGAGTGGAGCGTGGAACACGGCTACATCGCCAAGGTGGAAAACGGCTATGTCACGGCAATTCAGAGCGGAACCACGGAGATCACCGCGAAGTACGGCGACCAAACGGTCAAGTGCATCGTCCGGTGCCATAACTAAACATGTAAAAATTGGGCAGTTCCTTTCCGGAGCTGCCCATAATTCATTCCCCGTCCACGAAAGTCTTCTTGCGGAACAGGAAGGAAATGCACCAGAGACCTGCCAGCCCAACGACGGTGTAAATGATCCGGCTGAGCAATGCGCCGGAGCCGCCGAAGAGCCAGGCTACCAGATCAAACTGGAAAATGCCTACCAGTCCCCAGTTGACACAGCCGATGATGGACAAAATCAGCGCAAGGGTATCCATATTCTTACCTCCATTTCACATCCCGAATGCTGATAGGATATGCATATTTTCTAATTTTATCACGAAATCATTGCAAAATTCCGGTGCTTCCGTTATAATAAAAACAGATGCACAGAAAGGAATTTTTTGCAATGACGACATTATACGAAGGCGCGTTTGCCAAAATAAATTTAACGCTGGACGTTCTGGGAAAGCGGGCGGACGGCTACCATGATTTGCAGAGCGTGATGCAGACCATCTCCATCCGGGACGATGTGGAGATCGACGTGGGGACGGGAAAGCCCTGGCGGCTTCTGTGTTCCGTGGAGGGAATTCCCACCGACGAAAAGAATCTGGCCTGGAAGGCGGCGAAGGTCTATTGCGATGCCATGGGCAAAGATCCGGACGGCCTGGAAATCCGCATTGTCAAGCGCATTCCCGCCGGGGCGGGCTTGGGCGGCGGCAGCGCCGACGCGGCCGCGGTGCTGCGGGCGCTGAACCGGCACTATGGCGACCCGCTGTCCGTTCTGGCGCTGGCGGAGCTGGGGGCGCAAGTGGGCAGCGACGTTCCCTTCTGCGTTGTGGGCGGCACGGCCATGGTGGAAGGCAGGGGAGAACGCTTAAGAAAGCTTCCGGATATGCCCGACTGCATTTTGGTGGTGTGCAAGCCGGATTTCTCCGTGTCCACGCCGGAGCTGTACCAGAAAATCGACACCGTGGCGATTCCCCACCGCCCGGACAATCAGGCCATGGAAAGCGCACTGCTGGCCGGAGATCTGGGGAAGGTGGCAGAGAACGTATACAATGTTTTTGACCCGGTGGTCACGTCGGAGCATCTGGAGCTGAACTACATCAAGTCCATCTGCAACAGCTACGGCGCGCTGACGGAGCAGATGACCGGTTCCGGTTCCGCGATTTTCGCCATTTTACCCAGCTTTGAGTACGCCGCCGTGGTGTGTAATATGCTGAAAGAAAACTATCCGAATATCTATATTGCCAAACCTGTATAATTCTGTAAAATACCGTCCATACTGGAAGTATTTCCGTATGGGCGGTGTTTTTTTATGAAGAAGTTATTGAAACGAATCGGTATCTGTCTGGTGCTTGCCGTGTCCGTGTGGTGCGGGTCGCTGCTGGCCGACCGGCAGATACTGAACGACGAGCTGATCCGGTTCCATGTGGTCGCCAATTCCGACAGCGAGGAAGATCAATCTATTAAATTGCAGGTGCGGGATGCCGTGCTAAATAGCCTGCAAAGCGATCTGAACAAAATCGCCGACGTGAACGAGGCCAGGGCGTACTTACAGGCCAATCTGCCCAAGATTCAGGCCGTCGCCAACAGCGTTCTGGAAGCGACAGGGTGCGACTGCGAAGCGGTGGCGACGCTGTGTAAGGAAGCCTTTGACACCCGTTACTATGAGACCTTCACCCTGCCCGCCGGTATCTACGAAGCCCTGCGGATCACCATCGGCGAGGGAGAGGGGCATAACTGGTGGTGCGTGGCGTTTCCCAGCCTGTGCCTGAGCGCGACCTCCGAGGAATTTGCGTCCAAGGCGGCGGGAGCGGGCTTCCCGGACAGCCTTATTGGCGCTCTCGACGGGGAAGAAAAGTATGAGGCGCGCTTTTTTCTGCTGGATGCCCTGGGAGAACTGGAAAAAATTTTATTTGCAGGATGAATCCCGCTCTGTTCATGAAAGCAAATTTGTGGTATCATGGACAAAAAAGAGAAGGGGGTGGGCGTATGCTGCACCTTTTGATTGGCACGGACTGGACGGCCAACCGGGACGAAGTTATGAAGCGAATCGCGGCGGACGTTGCCGGGAGGAGGGGGAACCGCATTCTGATGGTTCCCGAACTCATCAGCCATGAAACGGAGCGGCGGCTGTGCGCCGCAGCCGGAGATACGGCCAGCCGGTACGCCGAGGTGCTGTCCTTTACCCGGCTGGCAAGACGCGTGGCGGATTCCATGGGGAGCGCCGCGGAGGAATGTCTGGACAACGGCGGCCGGGTGGTTGCCATGGCGGCTGCGGCAAAGAACCTGTCCAGCCGCCTGAAAGCCTATGCCGCCGTGGAGACGAAGCCGGAATTTCTTACCGGCCTTATCGACGCCGTGGACGAATTCAAGCGCTGCTGCATTTCTTCCGAAGACTTGAGCCGCGCCGCCGGGGAGACGGAGGGGAGTTTGGCGCAGAAGCTGGAAGAGCTGTCGCTTCTGATGGAGAGTTACGACGCTTTGTGCAGCCGGGGCAAGCGCGACCCGAGAGACCAGATGACGTGGCTCTTAGAGCAGATGGAGCAGGGGGATTTTGCCCGGGAGCATGTATTTTACATAGACGGCTTCCCGGATTTCACCCGGCAGCATCTGGCAATTCTGGAGCATCTCATTCAGGCGTCCCCCGACGTGACGGTGAGCCTGAACTGCGACCGGGAGGATTCCCACCTTCTGGCCTTTGAAAAGGCGGGGGACACGGCGTCCCAGCTGCTTTGCTGCGCCCGCCGCGCCGGGGTGGAAGTGAAGATCGAAACCGTTCCCGGAAAGCACCTGCCCCTTTCTCCCCTGCGGGAGAGGCTGTTTCAGGGCGCGATCAGTCAGGGGGCGGCGAAAGAATGTCTGGACGTATTCCGGGCGGAATCGCCGTACCTGGAG
>CAKTKF010000059.1 GCA_934569215.1 uncultured Oscillospiraceae bacterium | reverse complement strand
GCATCCAAATCGCCGATCATGTCCTGAACCTGCGCCCAGACCGGCAGGGACGAATCGGTGGAAGCGTCACCGGAGGGTGTCGCCGCGCCCTGCACCGTGCCAAGCTCCGTCCAAACGGTGGGGATCACCACATGATCATCCGCGTCCGCGCCGTACACGCCCATGTAGAGCGTAACCCCCGCCCGACTGACCGTTTCCGTCGGAACCACCACTTCGTTTCCGGCGTCCAGCACATCCTTCGTCACCGCGCCCCGGAAAACCACGGTTTTCCGAAGGGAATCCCACGCGGGATCCGCATACGCAATAGACACCACTGCGCCCACGATTCCCCTGGGGACCGGCTCCAGACGCACAGTCTCACACCGGCATCCGCTGACCTGCACTTCTGCAATCTTCATTTCATCATCCTTTCTGCAGGACGAAAATACATCCTGCGACCCTATCCGCAAAAGAAGCGAATGTTGCATATAAAGCAGGCATATGATCGTGCAACCCTGAGTAAAAAAGAAAAACCCACCCCGGCTTCCCTTGTGAAGCTGGGGTGGGTACCGTATGAAATTGTTTACCGTTACCGGTGATCGCCCAGGAAGAATACCGCCAGGGTACCCGGGCCGGAGTGGGAGCCTATGACTGCGCCGGTGTAGTTGATCAGCACTTCCTTGACGCCGTACTTGGTCTTCAGAATGTTCTCAACATACTTCGCGTCCTCAATGCAGTCGCCGTGGCAGATGAACACCGTGCTGTTGTCGTAATTTCCGCCCAGCTCGCCCAGCTTGTCGGCGATGGCCTCCAGAGACGCCTTGCGGCCGCGCACCTTGAACATGTTGATCAGATGTCCCTCATTGTCCACGTGAAGCACAGGCTTGACCTTCAGCATGGTTCCCACAATGGCAGTCGCGGCGCTGATACGGCCACCCCGCTTCAGATACATCAGATCGTCCACGGTAAACCAGTGGCACAGATGGAGCTTCGTGTCCTCCACCCAGGTGTGCAGCTCGTCCAGGGTCATGCCCTCGTCCCGCTTTTTACAGGCGTACCACACCAGCAGTCCCTCACCGCGGGAGGCACACAGGGTGTCAACTACGTAAATCGTCCGCTCCGGGTATTTCTCCCGCAGCTCCTCCGCCGCGATGACGGCGGACTGGTAGGTGGTGGACAGGCCGGAAGAAAAGGCCATCACCAGCACGTCTCTGCCCTCTGCCAGGTGGGGTTCCATGGCGTTCAGCCAGCGATCGGGGTTGACAGCAGCGGTCTGGGCGCTCTCACCGGCGCGGAGGGCTGCGTAAACTTCCTTGATGCTGTCGTCACTTTTATCCTCGCGAACCTGGCCGCGGAATTCCATGCTCAGAGGAACGACGGTCAAATTCAGCTGCTCATACGTTTCCGGCCGCATGTCGCAGCAGGAATCGGTCACAATATTGTAGTTAGGCATGAGGTTCACACTCCTGAAAATGATAGGGAAACGGTATCGTCCGAATCTTAGCTTGATTGTAACACATATTCCCAGGAAAACGCCACGCCCCCCGGGAAGAAAACGGCCGTATCTTTCCTACCTACAGTAGAATACCCTACTCTACCGGCGGTAGAAACGCACTTTGGGGCAGAAAATAAGGGCTGTATTCCCCCAAAACGGCCAGTTCTATTATATTCCCGAACACGCCCGGCCATTCAGAGAATCCGGTACCGGCCTGCCGCAGACGTCACCGTCCCCACGGCTCAGCTGCACTGCAAGGCAGCACCCAGAGCGTTTCCGAAAAGCTTGTGGCAGACCCCTGCGGAGTCTGCCACACAATTTTTTGAGGGTTACGCCTGAACAACAGGCTTCGGCTCGCCAAGGTTTTCCACGTTGGAATCCTTAATGAGCTTCTTGGGGCAGACCGTGGCACACAGGCCGCAGTTGTCGCACTTGGTGTAATCGATGTGCGCCAGGTTCTTCTCCACGGTGATGGCGTCCTTGGGGCAGATCTTCTTGCACAGGCCGCAGCCGATGCAGCCCACGGTGCAGCCGCGGGTGGTGACAGCGCCCTTGGCCAGAGACGCGCAGGCAATGACCACGTTCCGGTCAGGCTCCACGGGGACGATCAGATGACGAGGGCATACGTTGGCACAGGCCATGCAGCCGACGCACAGATCTTCGTCCACATGGGCAACGCCGTTGATGACCTTCATGGCGCCGTATTTGCAGGCCTTGACGCAAGTACCGTAGCCCAGGCAGCCGAACTTGCAGGACACGGGGCCGTTGCCGCCGATCTTGGAAGCGGCCAGGCAGTCCTTGAGTCCCTCGTAGTTGCCCTTGATCTTCGCGCCCTTGGTCAGGTTGCCGTCCGCGTCGTAGATCTTCTCGCCGGAGCAGCACACCAGCGCAACCTTGCGGGTGACGGCTTCCGCCTTGACGCCCATGATGGCCGCCATGGCCTGCGCCGCTTCGTTGCCGCCGGAGGCGCACTTTCCGATGGGCGCTTCGCCCTTGAGAACGGCTTCGGCGTAAGCGCCGCAGCCGGCATAGCCGCAGCCGCCGCAGTTGGCGCCGGGGAGACACTCGTTCAGCTGATCCAGCCGGGGGTCCGTTTCCACATAGAAAATCTTGGACGCAGCGGCCAGCACCAGGCCGAACACCAGTCCCAGACCGCCGAGAATCGCAATCGCAATCACAATTTCCATATCTTCGCCCTCCTTAGAAAACCTTCAGGCCGGAGAAGCCCATGAAGGCAAGCGCCAGCAGTCCGGCGGAAATCAGCGCAATGGGGAAGCCCTTGAAGCATGCGGGGCAGTCGGCGCGGTTCACCCGCTCCCGGACGGAAGCGAACAGCACGATGGCCACGGTAAAGCCCAGGCCACCGGCAGCGCCGTTGACCACGCTGAGCAGGAAGTTGTAGCCCTTCTGCACGTTGACCAGCACCACGCCCAGAACGGCGCAGTTGGTGGTGATCAGGGGCAGGTACACGCCCAGCGCCTTGTACAGAGCGGGAACGCTCTTCTTCAGGAACATCTCCACCACCTGCACGATGGCGGCGATGACCAGAATGAAGGCGACGGTCTGCATGTAATCCAATCCCAGCTTCACCAGCAGCACGTTGACCGCATAGCATGCGGCGGAGGCAATCGCCATAACGAAGGTAACGGCCACGCCCATGCCCACAGCGGTGTCGATCTTCTTGGACACGCCCATGAAGGGGCAGATGCCGTAGAACTTGACCAGAATGAAGTTCTCACTGAGAATGGCGCTGAGAATAATCCCGAGAATCGCTTGCATTATTTCGCCGCCTCCTTCTTCTTATTCTTCATTTCCAGATGCTTGACAAGCCACTGGGACGCGGCAATGACACAGCCCAGCACCAGGAAGCCGCCCACAGGCATGACCATCTGCATGGCGGGATACGGAGCGGGGATGATGCGGATGCCCTCGCCGCCGTTGAGGATGCCGCCGCCGAAGGTGCCGCTGCCCAGCAGCTCCCGGATGACGCAGACGGTGATCAGCGCCAGGGTGTAGCCGATGCCCTGGCACAGGCCGTCCACGGCGGAGGCCAGGACGCCGTTCTTGGAGGCGAAGGCCTCCGCCCGGCCAAGGACGATACAGTTGACAACGATCAGCGGGATGAACACGCCCAGGCTCTGGGACAGGGCGGGCAGAAATGCCTGGATGGACAGATCGACCACGGTGACGAAGCCCGCCACGATGGTGATGTAGGCCGCAATGCGGATCTGGTTGGGAATGACCTTCCGCAGGGCGGAGATCAGAACGTTGGAGCAGATGAGAATGACGGTGACCGCCAGACCCATGCCGATGCCGTTGAACAGGCTGGTGGTGATGGCCAGGGTGGAACACATGCCCAGCAGCTGCACCAGAACCGGGTTCTTGGTCAGCAGGCCTTCCTTAAATTGCTTTTTGAAATCCATGACGCAGCCTCCTTAACCCAGATTGGCGGCGCAGGCCAGCGCGGCGTTGACGCCGGTGCAGACTGCGCGGGACGTGATGGTGGCGCCGGTAAGGGCATCCACTTCACCGCCGTCCTTGGAAACGGACACGGTGCCGCTCATGCCGGCGAACTGGTCGCGGAAGGCTCTGCCCGCGTCCGTGTCGGCGGCGGCGGTAGCGCCCAGGCCGGCGGTCTCCGAGTGGGAGATGATGGAAATGCCGGTGACCTTGCCGTCATTGTCCACGCCGACCATCATGGTGACGGCGCCGTTAAAGCCGGCGGGGGTCACCTGAACGGCGCAGCCATTATCGCCCTTATAGGCGGCGGTGACCAGGCCGGTGTCGTCGGTGAAGGTCACTTCCTGACCGCCGCCGGGAAGCACGGCCTCAATGGCGGCCTGGGTCTTCTGCTCGTTCTGCGCCGCGATGCGGGGCGCGGTAACGGAGTTGACCGCGGCGAGGATCACGGCCACCACGGCGGTGATGGCAAGCAGGGTCAGCGCAATGCGAAGAACATATTTCACGGTGGATTCGGTTTTCATTTCTTTGCCGCCTCCTTCTTGGGTGCGCCGAACTTCACGGGACGGCCGACCTTATCCAGCAGCACCGCGCAGGCGTTCATGCACAGGATGGCATAGGTCACGCCCTCGCTGTAGCCGCCGAAGTAGCGGATCAGAATGGTGATGATGCCGCAGCCGATGCCGTAGACGATCTGCCCCAGCTTGGTCAGCGGGGAAGTCACGTAGTCGGTGGCCATGAAGATGGCGCCCAGCATCAATCCGCCGCCGAACACCTGGGCGGCCATCCAGGCAATGCGGTCATTGCCCTGGGGGAACAGGAAGGCCAGAATCGCCATGGTGCCGATGTAGGCCAGGGGGATCCGGGCGGTGATGACCTTGCGGTACAGTAGGTAAATAAAGCCGATGATCAGCAGCAGCGCGGAGGTCTCGCCGATGCAGCCGCCGATGTTGCCCAGGAACATGTCCAGGATGGATTCCTCCGGCAGCGCGCCCTGGTGCATGGCGGACATGGGAGTCGCAGCCGTGACGGCGTCGGCGGTGGACAGCAGCCCGGCGGCATTGTCAAAGCCGACCTTGACCCAGTTGCTCATAAGCACCGGCCAGCTGAACATAAAGGCACGTCCGGCGAGAGCAGGGTTGACAATGTTCTTGCCCAGGCCGCCGAAGAGCATCTTCACCAGAACAATTGCAAAAAAGTCGCCCAGAATGATCGTCCAGTAGGGAATGGTCACGGGGCAGACAAAGGCCAGCAGAACGCCGGTAACGACGGCGGACAGGTCATAGGTCTTGCAGTGCAGCTTCCTTATCTTGCAGAAGCCCCACTCAAAGAACACGCAGGCGGCGGCGCTGACCAGGGTCACCAGCAGCGACCGGAAGCCGAAGAAGTAAACGGAACCCAGCATTGCGGGGATCAGGGCGATCAGCACGTCCCGCATGATGGTCTGGGTGGTGACGGGGGAATGGGCATGGGGCGAGCTGGAAATCGTCAGCTCATAAAAGTATTTCATCTGTGCCATTTGATCTCCACCTCCTTAAGCCTTGGCCTTTTCCCGGGCAGCAGCGTTGCGGATCATCTGCTTGCCGGCACGGAAGCCCAGCACCAGCGGCACGCTGGCGGGGCAGGTGTAAGCGCAGCAGCCGCACTCGATGCAGTCCAGCAGGTTCACGGACTTCATTCCGTCCACATCGCCGTCCTGGGTGGCCTGATACATGAGAACGGGCATCAGATGCATGGGGCAGACCTCGATGCACTTGCCGCAGCGCAGGCAATGGGGTTCGTCCACGAAGAAGTTGTTTTTCTTGCCCAGCACGGTAACGGCGTTGACGCCCTTGATGGTGGGGACGTTCAGGTCGTACTGCGCCACGCCCATCATGGGGCCGCCGGAGAGAACCTTGTAGGGATTCTCGGAATGGCCGCAGGCGTCGATCAGGTCGTTGAAGCTGGTGCCGATGGGAACCAGCAGGTTCTTCGGCTCCATGAGGATGTCGCCGGACACGGTGACGATCCGCTTGATGAGGGGCATACCGTCGTACACCACATCGTGGATGGCGCGGGTAGTCGCGGCGTTGAACACCGCGCAGCCCACCGCGGCGGGCAGACCGCCGGAGGGAACCTCCCGGCCGGTGACGGCGTAGATCAGCTGCTTTTCAGCGCCCTGGGGGTACTTGGCAGGCAGTACGTCCAGCACGACGCCCTCCAGCTGATGCTCCTTCAGCGCCTGAATGGCCTCGGGCTTGTTGTCCTCGATGGCAATGTGACCCTCGGTCAGGCCGAAGATCTTCATGATAATCTTCAGACCCTTCATCAGCTCCGCGGGATGCTCCCGGCACAGCCGGTCGTCAGCCGTTATGTAAGGCTCGCACTCGCCCGCGTTGATGATGACGGTGTCCACCTTGCCGATGCCGCCGGAGAGCTTGACGTGGGTGGGGAAGGTCGCGCCGCCCATGCCCACGATGCCGCCCTCGCGGATAATGCCGATCAGCTCCTCCGGGCTGAGGGCGTCCACCGCTTCCTGGGTGCGGGGCTTGATATCCTCACACAGGGTATCCAGGTGGTCATTCTCGATCACCACACTCATCACGGTGGTGCCGCTGGTGTGGGCGCGCATTTCCACAGCCTTGACCGTACCGGAGACGGAAGCGTGGACAGGCACGCACAGTCCCTGGTTATCGCCGATCTTCTGACCCACGGTCACCGGGTCGCCCTTCTTCACGAGGGGGTTGCAGGGGGCGCCGATATGCTGGGACATGGGGATCACTACGATATCCGGCTCAGGGAAAACCTGAGTCTCCTTGTCGCAGGCATACCACTTATTTTCTTTGGGATGTACCCCGCCGAAAAAAGAAAACG
Source organism: uncultured Oscillospiraceae bacterium (assembly GCA_934569215.1). GTDB lineage: Bacteria > Bacillota > Clostridia > Oscillospirales > Oscillospiraceae > Faecousia. The sequence continues at coordinate 25 of CAKTKF010000059.1, read as the reverse complement.
CCATGTTTCTTCACCTCTTTCAAAT
>CAKTKF010000058.1 GCA_934569215.1 uncultured Oscillospiraceae bacterium | reverse complement strand
GCGGTGGGCAGATAATTCTCCCGATGGGTGTCCAGCGTAGCAAAAATCTGCCCCTCAAAGCCAAGGATTTTATCCGCTACCTTTTCCACAATTGCCTGCGCCTCCGGTGTTCCCAGCGCACCGTCCACGAAGTCCTTCTGCATATCCACAACAATCAAAAAGTGCTTCATAAGATTTCTTCCTTCCAGGTTTTAGATGCTTCTATTTTGGCACAGAAATGTCAAATGGTCAAGGAGGATATTTTCCGTATAATGTAAAAGCCACAGCTGTATCTGATACCAGGGCAGCACCGCATAATTCGGCAAAAAGGCGGCTGAGGCTCGCAGACGCAATTGTGCGGTGTTACCTTAAATTGCCGCAGATCGGAGCCTTTCCGATCTGCGGCAACTATTTTATGATCTGAACTTCAGTATCCGTTCCGCAGCGCTTTATCCCTTGACAGAGCCGGCGGTCACGCCCTTGACGATATAACGCGACAGGAAAATGTACACCAGCAGCACCGGCAGGATGGCCAGCAGAATGAACATATACACTTTGCCGAGATCAAACTTGGAATAGTCCGCCGCGCGCAGCTGGGCGATCATGATGGGAACCGTCTTCATTTCCGCCTTATCCAGCAGCAGCGCCGGCAGAAAATAGTTGTTCCACGACTCAACAAACGTGAAAATCATCTGCACGGAAATGGCAGGCTTCAGCATGGGCAGCACGATGCGGTTAAAGGTGAAAAACTCCCCCGAACCGTCCACACGGGCGGCCTCCACGATCTCCATCGGCAGCACGCTTTTCATGTACTGGATCATGTAGAAAAATACCACCGGCGCCGCAATTCCCGGAAGAATCAGCGGAAGATAGCTGTTGGTCAGCTTCAGCTTGTAGCACAGCTGTACAAAGCCGGTAGCGGAAACCTGCTTCGGGATGACCATGACGGCCATGATAAACAGAAACGCGGCGTGCTTCAGTCTGAAGTTATAGGCATGCAGACCGTAGGCGGTCAGCGCGGAAAAATACGTAGACAGCACCGCCGTCGCAGCCGCCACGATAAAGCTGTTGAGCATACCCCGGGGGATATTGATGGAGCTGTCGTTCCAGGCATTGACCAGATTCTCCAGGAAATGTCCCTGGGGCAGCGCCTTGAACCCGCCCTGCAAATCCGCGTTGGTACGCGAGGCGTTGACGATGAGCATGTAGAACGAAAACAGGCAAAGCACCGATAAAAAGACCAGAAGTGCGTAGACCAGTACCCGGCTGAATATCAGCATGGCGCGGGCTTTGCGGCTGTCTGCGGAATTTTTCTTCATTGCAAGCGCCTCCTTACTCTTCGTCCTGCTTCGTCAGCGACTTGAACACCACCATGCTCAGAAGACCCGTGATGATGAAAATCACAACGGAGATCGCACCGGCCATGCCGTAATTCTTGCTGGTCTTGAGGTAATTGTTGAGATACATGACCAGCGTCGTAGAGCTCCGGTTCGGCGTACCGAGTCCGTTTGTCAGAACCTGCGGCACATCGAACATCTGAAGACCGCCGATAAGCGCGGTGATGACCGTATAAACCAGAATCGGCATGAGAAGCGGCAGCGTGACTTTGAAGAAGACCTGCAAGGAGCTTGCCCCGTCCATATTCGCCGCTTCAAACAGGCACTGATCGATACCCATAATGCCCGCCATCAGCAGAATCGTCGTGTTGCCGAACCACATAAGGAAGTTCATCAGGCAGATAAGCCCGCGCACGGTAAAGCGGATGTTGAAAAAGTCGATGGGCATGTCGATCCAGCCCAGCTGGGTCAGGATCTGGTTGACCGGGCCGACGTTGGAAAACAGCATGTAGAACAGCATTGCGAACGCCGACGCCATGATAAGGTTCGGCATATAGATGACGGTCTTGAAGAACTGCTGACCTCTGATCTTCAGGCGGTAGCTGGTAAAGAAGCAGGCGAGCATCAGGGAGATCACGACCTGGGGGATCGCGCCGCCGATCCAGAGTGCGATCGTATTTCCCGCGTATTTCAGGATGTCGATGGTTCCGTTCTTATCGGGCGTAAAGAGCGTGATATAGTTCTTCAGGCCGACGAAGTTTGGCCCCACCTGTGTCAGACCCTCCCGGTAGTTTTCAAAAAAGCTGTTGTAGATCGTCAGCAGCTGGGGCGCGAAATGAAACAGCGCGTAGGCCAGAAAGAACGGCGCGATAAAAATATAGCCCCATTTTGCGTAGCTGATCTTCGAGCGTTTCGTCTTTACCCTGGGAGCTTTTGTCGTCTGCATAAGACCTCTCCTTCCTTGTTCGGATGCAGTTTCCGGCAGACCTTCCCGGTCTGCCCGAAACCGCAGCTGATACTAGTTTTCAATAAAACGGTTAAAAACCGTTTTATTCGGCTGCTGTTTCAGCAGCCAGCGGCGTAGCCGCAAAAAACGTAAGTCCATACATTTCTCGCCGCCACCGGCGGCCTGCGAAGGATTCGCAGGATAAAATGGTGTTAACCATTTTATCGAGAAATAGTATGAATCCTTCTCCGGGGCAGGGCGGCTGCCCTGCCCCGGAATTTCATATGGAGTTACGGGGTAACGATGGTGGGGTACTTCTCGTTGATGTACTTGTAGAAGTTGCTCATGGCCTCGTCCTCGGTGACGGTGCCCTTGCAGTACTCTCTCCAGTTGGCCTGCAGACCCTCGTTGAGCAGCTGGTCATAGATGGTATGATTCTCGAACTTGATGTTCTTGGCCAGGTCGCAGAACAGGGCGATGTCGTTCTGACCACCCAGGAAGTCGCTGCCATAGGACGGATCCTTCGCAACGGTCTCGTTGACCTTCTGGTTGTTGGAGAACTGCGCCTCGTTCTTGACCAGGTTCGTGCAGACCTCTTCGTCGTTGATGAAGGTGTTCATGATGTCGGCAACCATGGTGGGGTTATCGGTGCCGGCAGGCGCCAGCAGCCAGGTACCGCCCCAGAAGTGCGCCTGGGGGCCTTCGCAGATCGCCCAGTCGCCGAAGCAGCCCTTCTCCGCATCCTGGGCGTTGCCCATGGAGAAGTTGAAGTACCAGGCAGGTCCAAAATAGCACATGGCCTTGCCGTCGCCGAACATCTGGGCGGTGCATTCGTCGGACCAGATGTCGCAGTCCTGGGTGTAGCCGTTATCGGAAAAATCCTTGGCCTGGGTCATCCAGGTCTGGATGGCGGGGTCGATCTGGAGCTTGTTGTCTGCGTCAACCCAGGACTGGGAGACGTTGTTGGAGAACACGCGGTAGGTCGCGGCCTCGGAAGCGGTCATCAGATAGCCTTTGGCCTTGGCGTCAGCCGCGACGGCGTTGAACTTGTCCCAGCTGTTCAGCTTTTCCTGCACCTCGGCGGGATCATCGGTACCCAGAACGTCCTTGGCGATGGAGCGGCGGTAGATCAGAGCTGCCGGGCAGCACTGGAAGGAGACGCCCTTGACAACGCCGGAAGCGTCGGACGCAGCCTGCACGGTGTAGGCGTAGGTGTTGGAGAAGTCGGTCACGCCCAGGGCGGCGACGTCCTGCGTAACGGAAGACTCGGTGTACTTCTGGATGTAGTCGGCCTCAGCCAGGAACAGGTCGACCTTATCGTCGGCGGAAGCGTTCTCCTGATTCAGCAGCGCCTCATCAAGCTTATCCTGGTATGCGCCGTCCGCGCTGGGGGTGATAATCCAGTTGACCGTCACGCCTTCGGGAACGGTGTAGTATTTCTCAAAGAAGCCCTTGAACTCTTCGTTCCAGGCGTAGATGTTGAAGACCTTGCCTTCTTTGGCGGATGTGCCGGTGGAAGTTCCCTTGCCCGCGCAGCCTGCAAACACGGCTGCAAGCATCAGAACTGCGAGAAACAGCGCAAGATACTTTTTCATTTGAATTCCTCCTGTTAAATTTTGGTGGTTGTCATCTATGTGCTCTGCCTCATGCAGATAACACCGTGTCAAAGAGTCTCTATGGCGCGGACAGACGCGCCCTCCACAAGGTGTCCCGGAATCAGAACCCGATCGACCAGCGCCGTGCGGGGCTTCTCGATCAGCTCGATGAGCTTTGCCGCGGCCGTTCTTCCCAGTGCCTGGGTATCCTGCCGGTAGGTGGTAAGCGCCGGACTCATGACGCTTGCAATCTGGATGCCGTCATAGCCCGCCACGCTGATATCCTCGGGAAGACGAAAATCCATGCGGTGAATGGCGTTTCTGCCGCCGATGCTGGAAAAATCGTCCGGCATCAGGATGCAGGTCGGAGGCTCCGGCAGGCGCAGCAGCTCCCGCGTCAGCTCCGCGCAGCGATCGGGGTCATGGTACACGCCCTCACGGATATACGCATCCGGAATCTCCAGCTCCAGCGCGTCGCAGGCACGGTAGAAACCCGTCAGACGGTTTTCGGTGACGGCGGTCTGCTCGCCGTGGATAAACGCGATACGGCGGTGGCCCTTGGCGTAGACGTAGCGCACCAGCTCCTCCATGCCCCGCACGTTGTCGGAAACGACGGCGGCGCGGTTATTGAATACATGGTCGATGGTCACCACCGGGAGCTTGGAATTGACCAGCTCCAGCACCTGCGGATCGTCAAAATCAACGCAGGCGATCACGACCCCGTCGACGCCCCGGTACTGGCAGTGCTGTAAATATGTTGTGGCCTTCTTGCCGACGTTGCGGTTGATGAACGTGATGTCATAGCCGCCGGCCTCGGCCTCAACCTTGAGGCTTTCCAGCACCGAAGAAAAATACTCATGGGCAAGGCCGCTGCGCCGCTCGTCCACAAACAGGACGCCGATATTATAGGTTCGGTTTGTCTTGAGCGCCCGTGCGGCGGAATTTGTCATATAGCCGAGACTGTCGGCTGTTTTGCAGATCAGCTCGCGGGTCTGTTCTCCGATATCCGGCTGCCCGGAGAGCGCCTTGCTGACCGTTGCGACCGAGACGCCGCACGCCTTTGCAATATCCTTCATGGAAACCATCCGGCCGTGCCTCCATTTCTGTTCCGAAAATGCTTAATCGATTTCGTAATTTCAAGATAGCGTATTTTGCTCAAAAATGCAAGAGAAATTTCTGTCATTTTGGCGTATCTCATAAAGTTTGTTTAATTCGTTGAGTTTCGTTGCGTAAATTTGGTCGTTTTGACATCTTAACAGTCCGAAACTCTCCGATGTATTTTCGCATCTCCGCCGGAAAAGCAAAAAAATCGGCATTTCCCAAAAAAATTATAAAAAGAGTATTGCATTTTGCGCAAAAATCCGTTATTGTAGGACTGTGATTTTGCCACATTTGGATACTTAAACGTTTTCGATTATTGCCGGTGCCAAAACGGTTGCCGGCGAAGGAGGAGTTTTCAACATGCATTTCGGCCATTTCGACGACCAGCAGCGGGAATATGTGATCTCTGACGCGCGCACGCCCCTTCCGTGGATCAACTATCTCGGCAGCGAGGATTTCTTCGCCCTTCTGTCCAACACGGCAGGCGGTTATTGCTTCTACCGGGACGCGCGCCTGCGCCGTCTCACCCGCTACCGCTACAACAACTGCCCGACCGATCAGGAGGGGTTCCGTTTCTATATCAAAGACGGCAGCGCAGTCTGGAACCCCGGCTGGCAGCCCACAAAAACGGAGCTGGACGGCTATACCTGCCGCCACGGCCTTGGCTACAGCGTGATTGAGGGCAGGAAAAACGGTATTCTCGCTGCTCAGACGCTGCTTGTCCCCCAGGGCGAAAACTGCCTGCTCATCCGACTGACGCTGAAAAACGAAACCGGCACAGAAAAGACGTTGGACGTCTTCCCGTATGTTGAGTTTTGCCTCTGGGACGCAATGGACGACGGCTCCAATTTCCAGCGGAATTTCTCCATCGGCGAGATGGAGATTGAGCCGGACGCGATTTACCACAAAACGGAATACCGGGAGCGGCGGAACCACTATGCCGTCCTCTGGGCAAACCATCCCTATGACGGCTTTGATACCGCCCGCGACGCATTCATCGGCCCCTACGGCTCCCCCGCCATGCCGCAGGCCGTTGCCGCCGGACGCTGTACCAATTCCGTCGCCCATGGCTGGGCGCCAGTGGGCGCGATGCAGTTTCATGTGACGCTGCTTCCCGGCGAGGAGCAGACGCTGGTGCTGGGTCTTGGCTATATCGAGAACCCGGAAGCCGAAAAATTTTCCGCTCCCGGGGTGATCAACAAGGCGCGCGCCCGGGAAATGATCGCCCGGTATCACACGCCGGCGCAGTTTGACAATGCAATGGCTGCGCTCCGCGCCTACTGGGACGGTCTGCTCGCCAATTATCACGCCGTCACCGGCGACGAAAAAGTCGACCGGATGGTCAATATCTGGAACCAGTATCAGTGTATGGTCACATTCAACATGAGCCGGTCTGCCAGTTATTTTGAAAGCGGCATGGGGCGGGGCATGGGCTTCCGGGATTCCTGCCAGGATCTGCTGGGCTTTGTCCACATGATTCCCCAGCGTGCAAGAGAGCGCATTCTGGACATTGCCGCCACCCAGTTCCCGGACGGCAGCGCCTACCACCAGTATCAGCCCCTTACGAAGAAAGGAAATCTCGCGGTCGGCAGCGGCTTCAACGACGACCCGCTGTGGCTGATCGCGGGTGTGGACGCCTACCTGCGGGAGACCGGCGACTGGACGATTCTGGACGAAACTGTGACCTTCGACTGCGACCCGGACAACACCGCGCCGCTTATGGAGCATCTGCGCCGCAGCTTCCGGTTCACCTGCACGCACCTCGGCCCCCACGGCCTGCCGCTCATCGGCCGCGCCGACTGGAACGACTGTCTGAATCTCAACTGCTTCTCCGCCCACCCGGGCGAAAGCTTCCAGATCACCGGCCCCAGCGAAGGGCCTGTGGCAGAGTCCGTGTT
>CAKTKF010000057.1 GCA_934569215.1 uncultured Oscillospiraceae bacterium | reverse complement strand
GGTACCGCAGGGACTTTTCCAGCACATCCTCCATAATGTAGGTGCGCAGATTGCCGATGTGGGCATAGTGGTACACCGTGGGGCCACAGGTGTACATTTTCACCAGGTTGGGGTCGTTGGGAACAAACAGCTCCTTTTTATGGGTCAGGGAATTGTACAGATACATGTTTCTTTCCTCCATTTATCATAATGTAGCGCGTATTGACTTGATTTATACCGTTGCAAAAAGAAAACGCCCCCTGCACCTGCGTACAAGAGGCGGGCAAAGCTCGCGGTTCCACTCTCATTTATCACTTTTTCCAACGCTTTCGCTCCCGGACGCACTTTCCCGCGCACGACACCGCCCGGGCTTTCAGCCGCCGACCCGGACTCTCTTAGGGTACGAAGCACGGTACTCTTTCCGTTCATCGCGATATTGAATTCCTGTGTATTTTACCATTGAACAGGCACGATTGTCAAGTCTTGGCAGGAAATTTGCCGATTTCATTTCCCCCTTTTTACCCTGCAAAGTCGTGGAAAACGCTGGAAATCACATTAAGAAATTCTTATCCTATTGACACTTCCCCCCTTTCCCGCTATAATATGTTAGAGAAATGAGACGAAAGTGAGGTTACGCCATGAATTTCTCCAACGCTTGCAGGCTTAAAAAAGGGTTGAGCCTGATTCTGATCGTACTTATGGTAGTCGGTATGTTCTCCGGCTGTAAGAAAAACAACTCCGAGACCCAGCCGAACACGACTCCCTCCCTCAATCTGAATATGTCGGACACCTCCGCTCCCACCCAGGAGACGGTTCCTCCCACCACCACGGAGCCTATCGTGTATAACGAGAATATGGGCACCGTCACCAACCAGATCAGTGTCCGCGTCATCCCCAGCAAGGACGCCAACGTCACCGGCACCCTGGACGCCGGTACCGTGGTGGAGATTCTCCGTCAGGAGACCATTGCCGAGATCACCTGGGGCATGATCAGCACCCCCGTCAGCGGCTGGATCTGCATGGATTACGTGAAGATGTACTCTTCTCAGAACGGCTCCGTCAACAGTGAGACCGATCCCAATGCCTCTCAGCCCACCACCCCCGCGGAGACGACCAACAGCGGCACCACCGGCGGCAACAACACCCAGAACATCAAGGGCGTCATCAGCGCCAGCAATCTGCACATCCGGGACGAGGCCAGCAAGGCCGGCAAGATCGTCGGCTCCTATTCCAAGGGCGACGTAGTCACCATTCTGGAGACCAAGGACGGCTGGGGTCGCACCTCCAAGGGCTGGATCAAGATGGAGTACGTCAACACCACCGGCACTACCACCGGCGGCAACACCACGACGACCACCACCGGCAACAATAACAACACTGCCGGCAACGGCAGCACCACCACCGTGGCCAAGGGCATCGTCAACACCCAGGAGCTGAACATCCGCAGCTCCGCCGGTACCGACGGCGACCGGGTCGGCAGCCTGAAATACGGCGACCGGGTGGAGATTCTGGAAAAGAGCGGCGATTGGGGTCGTATCTCCAAGGGCTGGATTTCCCTGAACTACGTCTATCAGGACGGCACCACCGGCGCCAAGTCCGCCAAGGGCATCGTCACCACCGACGGTCTGCGCATCCGCAGCGGCCCCGGTACCACCTATGAATCCGTCGGCTCCTACAACAGCGGCGACCGGGTCAAGGTTCTGGAGCAGTTCACCTACGGCGACACTACCTGGGGCTGCACCGACAAGGGCTGGATCTCCATGGGCTACGTCTATCAGGACGGCACCGATGTGGGCAAGACCGTGGAAGGCATCGTCACCACCGACGAGCTGAACGTCCGCAGCGGCCCCGGCACGGGCTACGATTCCGTGGGCAAGCTGTACACGGACGAGGTCATCAAGATCTTCTACCAGGTCACCGTGGGCGAAACCACCTGGGGCTGCACCAACCAGGGCTGGGTCTCTCTGAAGTACGTCAGCCTGGAAGGCTAAAAATTGATATAATACCGGGACTTTCAGCAGAAAGTCCCGGTATTTTTTCGCAGAATATCCGATATGACCGGTATTTGCTTGGCAAGTACGTTCAACTTGCTCAATTTTTCCGGATTGTAACTATTTTTTTATTGCAAAATCACGGAACATGTGCTACAATTCGTCCTGTGAGGAGGGCGTCCGCGCGGAATGCGCTGACCCCGCTGAAATACATTTAACTGGAGGAACAATGATGAAAAAGGTTTTTGCACTGCTTTTGGTTCTGAGCATGGTCTTCGCGCTGTGCGCCTGCGGTAAGGACACCGCTCCTGAGACCACCGCCGCCGCTCCCAAGACCGAGACCGAAGCCGCCCCGGCAACCGAGGCCGCTCCCGCCGAGAAGGCTCCCGAGGATTACACCGGCAAGCTGGTCGTCTACTCTCCCCATGATGCCGATCCTCTGAACGCGGGCGTCGCCCAGTTCGAGGCCAAGTACCCCAACATCGATGTGGAAGTCATCGCTGCCGGTACCGGCGAGCTGTGCCAGCGTATCGTCGCTGAGGCCGCCAATCCCCAGGGCGACGTGCTGTGGGGCGGCGGAGCCGACACCCTGGCCGCTTACAACGACTATTTCCAGCCCTATGTCTGCGCCAACGATGAGTTCATCGGCGATGCCTACAAGGATCCCGACGGCTACTGGATCGGCGAGTCCCCCCTGCCCATGGTCTTCATCTACAACAAGACCATGCTGGACGAGGCCGATGTCCCCACCACCTGGGAAGGCCTGTGCAACGAGAACCTGAAGGGCAAGATTGCTTACTGCTCTCCCTCCAAGTCCGGCTCCGCCTACACCCAGCTTTGCACCATGCTGTTCAGCCAGCCCACCATCGAGGAAGGCTGGGAGCTGGTTGGTAAGTTCATCGCCAACCTGGACGGCAAGCTGCAGGATTCCTCCGGCAACTGCCACAAGCTGGTTGCTTCCGGTGAGTACGCTCTGGGCGTGACCATCGAGAAGTCCGCCGTTCTGTACGCCGACAATCCCGACATCGGCTTTGTCTACCCCGAGAAGAACTCCGCCGTTCCCGACGGTGTTGCCCTGATTAAGGACTGCCCCAACGAGGAGAACGCCAAGCTGTTCATCGACTTCGTCACCAGCGCCGAGTGCCAGACCGCTCAGAATGCCGACTGGGCCCGCCGCCCCGTCCGTTCCGACATCGCCCCCAAGGGTCTGTGCTCCCTGGACGACTGCCATGTGGGCAACTACGACTTCAGCTACGCTGCTTCCAACCGTGACGCCATCAAGGAGCAGTTCAACGACCTGGTCGCAGGTTAATTTTCCCTTATCCTTTACTGCGGGAGGCACCCTCCAGGGTGCCTCCTTGCGGTGTATCGCCCACGGCTGAAAACTGTGCCGGATGCTCCGGCATACTTTTGAACCGCGCGCAACATATCTACACATACGGGAGGACACCACATGAGCAATCGAGTCATTATTCAGAACGCCGTAAAGCGCTACGGCGATTTCACCGCGCTGAACGGCGTTTCACTGGACATTCAGGAGGGCGAATTCTTTACCCTTCTCGGCCCCTCCGGCTGCGGCAAAACCACGCTTCTGCGGATGATCGCCGGCTTTAACTCCATCGAAGGCGGCGACTTCTACTTTGGCGAAAAACGGATCAACGATGTTCCCGCCCACAAGCGCGACATTGGCATGGTTTTCCAGAACTACGCCATCTTCCCCCACCTGACCGTCCGGGAGAACGTGGCCTACGGCCTCAAGGCGCGGAAGATGCCCGCCAAGGAGATTAAGCCCAAGGTTGACGAGGCGCTGGAGCTGGTGCAGATCTCCCATCTGGCGGACCGGAAGCCCAACGAGCTGTCCGGCGGTCAGCAGCAGCGTGTCGCTCTGGCCAGAGCCTTCGTTATCGAACCCAGCGTCCTGCTGATGGACGAACCCCTGAGTAATCTGGACGCCAAGCTGAGAGTGCAGATGCGTTCCGTCATCAAGAAGCTGCAGCGGCGCCTCGGCATCACCACCATCTATGTCACTCACGATCAGGAGGAAGCCCTGGCCATTTCCGACCGGATCGCCGTCATGAAGGACGGCCACATCATGCAGATCGGCACCCCCCGGGAAATCTATGCCAAGCCCCAGAATCCCTTCGTCGCGGGCTTCATCGGCGTGAGCAACTTCCTGGACTGCCAGGTGAACGCCCCCGAGGCGGGCAACGCCGCCGTGAGCATCAAGGGTGAGCTGGACATCACCGTTCCCGTCTCCCGCGCCTATGTGGGAAGCGGCAAAATTTCCGCCCGTCCCGAGCAGCTTTTCTTCTCCGAAAGCGGTATGCCCGGAACCATCCTGTTCTCCACCTTCCTGGGCGATTTCATCGAGTACGAGGTGCAGCTGAACGGCGGTCAGAACCTGATCGTCAACGAGTACACCAAGGACACCACCGAAATCCACAGCGACGGCGAGAAGGTTCACCTGAGCTTTGACCCCATGCGCATCAGTCTGTACGACAAGAGCGAGGAGGTGCTGAGCCTGTGAACAAACGGCTGAATTCCCACTGGAAACCGGATTTCTGGTTCTTCACAAAGCTGTTCGTGATCCTGGCAATGTGCCTGTTCATTGTCTACCCCTTCTATACCATCATCACGAAGAGCGTGTTTTCCAGCAAGGTAGAGGGCGTGACGCTGTATAACTTCAAGCGCTTCTTCACAAAGCCCTACTACTATCAGACCCTGCTGCGCTCCATGGTCGTGTGCTTCTCCACGGTGCTGACCACGACGCTGGTTGGCGTTCCCATCGCCTATCTGATTACCCGCTACAACATTCCGGGCAAGAAGATTCTGCACATTTTCATCATCATGAGCCTGATGAGTCCTCCCTTCATCGGCGCTTATTCCTGGATTATCCTGCTGGGTCGAAACGGCCTGGTGGCCCGGGCGCTGGCGAATATCGGCATGACCGCACCTACAATTTACGGTCGCGGCGGCATCATCTTCGTATTTACCCTGCACCTGTTCCCCTACATCTATCTGTACACCTCCGGCGCCATGAACAGCATTGACAGCTCCTTGGAGGAAGCCTCCGAGAATCTGGGCATGAATAAGCTTATGCGCATCTGGACGGTGACGCTGCCCGTCATCCTGCCCTCCATTCTGGCAGGCTGCATCATGGTGTTCATGACGTGTCTGGCCGACTTCGGCACCCCCATGCTGCTGGGCGAGGGCTACACCGTTCTGCCGGTTCTCGTGTATAACGAGTACATGTCCGAAAGCGCCACCGACCCCTACATGGCCTCGGCGCTGTCCGTTATCATCGTGTTCTGTTCCCTGGTCATGCTGAGCTTCCAGAAACTGGTGGTGGACAAGCGGAATTATACCATGAGTTCTCTCCGGCCGCCCCAGGAGACCGAGCTTCACGGCTTCAAGCGGTTTCTCGCTTCTCTGCCCATCTACATCGTGGTGGGTCTGGCATTCCTGCCCCAGATCGTCGTGGTGTGCCAGTCCTTCATTGAGCGCAGCTTCTCCGGCGTCATCAAGGGCGTCAACCTGAACAACTACCGCACCATCATGTCCCGTCTTGGCCGGAACATCCGCAACACCTATGTGTTCTCCATCGCGGCCATTGTGTTCATCATCTTCATCGGCATTCTGGTGTCCTACGTTCTCGTCCGGAAGAAGGGCAAGATTGCCAGCCTGATCGATACGCTGATCATGTTCCCCTATGTTATCCCCGGCTCCGTTCTGGGCATCGGCCTGATCGTGGCGTTCAACCGCAAGCCTGTCGTTCTGGTCGGCACCGCCGCCATTATGATCATCTCCTACGTCATCCGCAAGCTCCCCTATACCGTCCGGTCGGGCAGCGCGTTCCTGTATCAGATGGATCCGTTCATTGAGGAAGCGTCCATCAACCTGGGCGTGTCGCCTATGAAGACCTTCTTCACGGTCACGGCGCGGATGATGCTGCCCGGCATTATGTCCGGCGCGGTTCTCAGCTGGATCACCTGCATCAACGAGCTGAGCAGCTCCATCATGCTCTATTCCGGCAAGACGTCCACCATCGCCGTTGCCATTTATCAGGAGGTCGTCCGCATGAGCGACGGCACCGCCGCAGCCCTGGCTACCATCCTGACCCTGACGACCATCGTTTCCCTGGTCATCGTGTTCCGGGCTACCAAGGGAAAGGTGAAAATCGTCTGATGATCAAAAACATCATTTTCGACATGGGCAACGTTCTGCTCCGCTTTGACAAGGACTACTTCCTCGACGCCGTGGGCGTTCAGGGCGCGGACAGAAAGCTGCTGATGAACAACGTCTATCTCTCGCTGGAGTGGGCGCGGATGGATCGCGGCTCCATGACGGAGGCCGAGGCGGCCGAAAGCATGTGCCGCCGTCTTCCCCAGCGGCTTCACGAAGCAGCGCATCTGCTGGTTGACCGGTGGGATCGTCCCATCCTCCCCATTGCCGGCATGGAGCAGCTGGTGAGCGACCTGAAAAAGGCGGGATACGGCGTATATCTTCTCTCCAACGCCAGCTGCCGTCAGCACGAATACTGGCCGCGGGTTCCCGGAAGTCAGTATTTTGACGGGACGCTTATTTCCGCCGACGTCAAGCAGATCAAGCCCTGCGCGGAGATCTACGATACTCTGTACAAAACGTTCCGTCTTGTTCCCCGGGAATGTCTGTTTATCGACGATTCCGCCCAGAACATCGAAGGTGCTGAGCGCACCGGTATGCCGGGCATCGTCTTCCACGGCGACGCAGAAGAGCTGCGCCGGGAGATGCAGGCTTTCGGCGTGCAGATTCCGTGAATATGAAAGAACGGCTCCGGGAGATTTCCCGGAGCCGTTTCCGTTCCAACATGCTATGTAACAGGATACGCCCCTTGGCTCTCCCTCTGGGAGAGCTGTCACCGAAGGTGACTGAGAGGGCTTTGC
>CAKTKF010000056.1 GCA_934569215.1 uncultured Oscillospiraceae bacterium | reverse complement strand
GGCAGGCTCTCCACGATCTCATAGGTGGTGAACCGGCGCTGGCAGCCCATACACTCCCGGCGGCGGCGGATGCTCAGGCCGTCCTCCGAGTGACGGGAATCCACGACCTTGCTTTCCTGGTCGCCGCAAAACGGACATTTCATGGGAAAAACACTCCCTTCCCCAATACTATTCTTGACATTATAGCAGATGATGGCAGAACTGTCCAGTTTTTTTTCACCGGCAGGATCCGACAGGGAAAACCTATTGCCTTTTGCGGCGCTTTCGGATAAAATAAGGACAGAAAGCTATCTGCAAAGGAGAACGAAATGTCTAAGAAAATGCTGCTTGCCCTGTGGGGCGGTTTGTTTATTTTGTGCGCGGGGCTGGGATTTATCCCCGGCTTTTCCCAGAATGTCAGCGCCGGGGCGCAGGCCGTGCTGACGGTGCTGTCCGTGGCGTTTTTCGCGCCGCCCGCGTGTCTGATCTACGCCGCGAAGAAGGAAAAAGATGTGCATACGCTGAAGCTGGTACGCGGTATTTCGCTGCTGTCCCTGGGGCTGACGCTGCTGGCGCTGGTGCTGAACGTGCTGTCCGCCATGGGAACGGTGACCATGGGAAACGCCCTGTTCGGCGTGCTGATCGTGGTGTCCAGTCCCATGGTTTGCAGCGGCTATTGGGCGCTGAGTCTGTTCCTGTGGGCGTGCCTTTTGATGGTCAGTCACTCGCTGGTGAAGAAGGTTCTTAACTGAATCTTTACCACATGTTGTGTGTATATGCTGCTGCTGACCACAATCTGTAGTGTGTTAACTCAAAAGAGGTAAAATGTCGAAAAATGGCTGTGCTATATTCCCGAACGGATAGGGAACCTCTGAATTTAACGGCAAAGCGCTGACAGCTGGTGAAAAATATCCGATGCCGAGCCGGCGCTTTTTTGGGGGTTCAAGCAACACCGAATCGCGCGGTGCTGCCCTAAAAAATTGGGGAGGGTTTGGTATGATAAGAAGATTGGTAGCCAGAGGGCTGCTGTCAGTTATGTTGGCGGCAGCTCTTTTTTCGTTGTTCCGGCTGCCCGTCGAAGCGGAAACGGTGTACCGGGAGATCACCGGTATGGAGGAACTCACCAGCGGACGGTATGTGCTGATAACGTCCCAGGGCTTCGCGCCGGGGACGCTGGCGGAAGAGGAATTTGTGATTCCCGCAGTGGAGCCAACCGCTGTCGACGGTACGGTCACGGATACCGCCGGCGGGGAATGGGACTTGACCGTCACGGAAAACGGGGTCATTCTGACGGACGCTCACGGCGTGTCCGTCTCCCCTGTCGCTCCCGGGGAGGACGAAGACGGTGTAAACGGTATCACCGCCGGGACATATGAATGGCAGGTTCGCTGGGAGGACGGATGCTTTTCCTTTCACGGCTTCAGCGGGGAGGAGCCGGTGACGCTGGTTTCCAATCCGGACTTTGAGTATGGCTTCCGCGCCCAACTGGATGCCGAGATCGCGGAAGCTGAGGGCTTCTACTTCGGCGGCTTTACCCTGTATCGCTGCACGGAGGCGCAGGACGACGATCCGGGGCAGGATGACCCCGGACAGGACGATCCGGGTCAAGACGACCCCGGACAGGACGACCCGGATCCGGAAGAACCGGGAGAAATTGTGAAAACGTCACCCAAGGTAATCATTTCACCGGACGGCGGCGAGATCAGTGCCGGGGAAGCGATCACCTTGACCTGTGAGGGGGAAAGCGCCGAGATTTATTTCGCGGTCTCCGCCGACGGTGTGAATTATCAACCCGATGTGCCGTATACCGGCCCGATTTGCTTTGAGAAGGGCTTCACCGCGGCGTACCTCAAGGCATATTCCAAGGCGGAGGGCTGCGAACCCGGAGAGGTGACCCAAGCCGTTTTCACGGAGAAATTCGCCCTGGATTGGGACCTATACTTCGGCCAGCTCCACGCCCACACCAACCTTTCCGACGGTGCCGGGAGTGTGGAGGAAGCCTTCGACTATGCGTCAAAGGTGGAAAATCTGGACTTTTTCGCCGTCACCGACCACAGCGATTCCTTTGACAACGCCGGTGCGGGCGCGATCGACGCGGACGGCGCGGGCATCAGCACCGGCTGGGCGACGGGAAAGCAGGCGGCGGCGTCCGTGACGAACGAGGACTTTGTGGGGCTGTTCGGCTTTGAAATGACCTGGCCGGAGGACAAGCAGCTGGGGCATATCTCCACCTTCAACACTCCCGGCTGGCAGACCCGGGATCAGGAAGCGTTTGAAAACGTGCCTACCGCCCTGGAAAATTACTATGAGGCGCTGACCACCGTTCCCGGTTCCGTCAGCCAGTTCAACCACCCGGACACCATCCACGGGGATTTCGAGCGGTTCGACCACTACAGCCCAAAATACGATGAGGTGATCTCCCTGCTGGAAATTTCCGGGGAGGACGACGCGATGGACTGCGAATATTATAACTTGGCGCTGGACAAGGGCTGGCACGTTGCGCCCACCAACAATCAGAATAACCACACGGGGAGCTGGGGCGACGCCGGCGACGCGCGAACCGTGATTCTGGCAAAGACGCTGACGGAGGAAGCGCTGTACGACGCCATGAAAGACCGTCGGGTCTACGCCACCCAGGACAGCGATCTCACCGTTTATTATACGCTGAACGGCGCGGTCATGGGCAGCATTACCCCTAAGTCGGAGGAGGCGGCAATCGCCGTTTTCCTGAACGACCCCACGGATACGGCCATCGGCAACGTGGAAGTGATCGCGGACGGCGGGGCGGTGCTTACCCGGCAGTGGGTGGAGACGCCTACGAAAATGCTGGAGCTGTCCGTCCCCGGCGGATACGGCTACTACTATCTGCGCATCACCCAGCCGGACGGGGATGTGGCCGTAACTGCGCCCGTGTGGATGGACGGATATGACGACATGGGCATCGAGTGCCTCACGTCGGACACCCTCACCCCTGTCCGGGACGAGGAAATCGGGCTGACGGTGGAGCTGTACAACGACGAGCCGGTGGAATTTGATCTGGACGAACTGTCGCTTTACGTCGACGACACACTGGTAAAGACGGTCTCCCGACCGGGGATAGTGGAGGGAATGGATACGCTGGACTACACCTTCTCTTACACCCATCCGGAGCTGGGCGTGACGGAGTTTCGGGTCGTGGCGACCGGCAGCGTGAACGAGGATCCGCGCACCTACGAGGATACGCTGCGCCTGAGCTTCCGTGTCCCGGAGCAGGTGAAGCACATCGCCGTAGACGCTTCCCACGGCAATTCCGGTACCGACAAGCTGAATCGGCTGGCTGAAATTGCCGGTGGGGTCAATATAGCGGTGGATATTTCGGACAGCGAATTGCCGGAAAACAGCGATCTCCTGTTGATAACCGCCCCGTTGAAGCCCTTTGACGAAGAATTTGTGGAGAACGTCAGGATATTTGCCGAAAACGGCGGCACGGTCATCCTCTGCGGTCAGTCGGATATGGGAGATCTGGAGGGGCTGCACACCTCCGGTGAGCTGAACAAGCTGCTGGAAGCCATGGGCGCAACGGTGCGTCTGAACGACGATACCGCGTGGGATGAAGAAAACAATAGCGGTACGCCCGACGGGGTATCCTCCAACGTGTTCAACCCTGACGGCAATTTGACAAAATCCCTGAAACCGGAACAGACCTATACCCAGCGTGCCGGCTGCACCGTAAATCCGGGGAGCGGCACTTGGCTGGTAAAAGGCCGCGGCACCACCCACGGCGTGGACGCGGACGCCGACGAACAGACCATTGGCGAAGAAGCGGTGCTGCTTGCCTTTGAAGAACTGTCAGGCGGCGGCAAGGTGTACGTCAGCGGCGGACTTTTTCTGGAAGACAACGCCATGAAGGAGCCGGACAACGTCTGGAAACCCGTCAGCGGGAATCAGGGTATCGTGGAAGCGCTGCTGAAAATCGAGCGGGCAGATATGCCGCTGGTCACCATCGGCGAAATGCGTTCCGGCAAGGACGGAGAGGTGTTCCACATCCGGGGCTGGGCGACCTCCGGAACTTCCCATCCTGGGAACATCTTCCCCAACACCATTTATCTACAGGACGATACCGGCGGCGTCGCCCTGGTGCCGTTTACCGAAGACGAAATCCAGGTCGGCAAACCCATAGAGGCCGTCGGGCAAAGGATCATGCAGGATGGCAATGTGGTGCTGAAAATCATCGACTACGCAGTGCTGGACGAGCCGCTATACAACTACACGCCGAAAACGACCCCGAACAAAACCGCCATGGACTACGATGCAAACGGCGGCCGCCTGATGCAGGTGGAGGGCAAGGTGACAGACGTGACCTACAGCGTCGGCGGCAAGGGCGTTTCCCGCATCACGTTGAAGGACGGAAACGGCGACCTTGCGGAAATTCTGATCGAAGACGGCATTCTGTCCGGCGCGGACGGGGAAAACGATCTGGCCTCCCGGGTGAAAGAGGGGCGCACAGTGCGGGCAATCGGCATTCTCCATCTGGACGGCAACGGCACGCCGGTTCTCCGGGTGCGCAACTGCGACGAGGTAGTCTACGTGCCGCCCGTGCCGATTTCCCTCGGCTCCCGCAAAAATCCCCGCACCGGCGATTTGATCTGGATCGCCGTAGGGGTGATGGCGCTGTCCGGAATTGCTCTGGCAGTGCTGCTGAGAAAGAAAAAACGGTAAAAACGATAAAAGGATGCCGGGGGCTGACCGCCCCCGGCATCCTTACATTAAATGTGTATGTACTGCTTATTCAGCTTATCCGCCTTGCAGAACAGCACGAAACCGATGGCGAAGACGATGACCAGCGTACCCACGGCCACATTTTCGTTTTGCAGCTCCAGCCCAAATACGTGGAGCGACCACCCGTTGGTAAGCTGGCTCACCACGGCGATCAGGGTCGTACCCAGGAAGGACGCGCCCTTGCCGCAGATGTCCATGAGACCAAAGTATTCGCCGCTGCGCTCCGCCGGGATGATTTTCCCCAGATAACTGCGGCTCAGCGCCTGAATGCCGCCCTGGAACATGCCCACCAGCACCGCCAGCACCCAGAACTGCCACTGGGACACCAGGAATACCGCAAACAGGGTAATGCCGGTGTAGCAGAGGATGCAAATTTTAATGAGCAGCCCCGTGTCGTATTTGGCGGAGAACCGGCCAAAGGCGATGGAGCAGGGAAAGGCCACGAACTGGGTCAGCAGCAGTGCCAGCAGCAGCCCGGTGGTGTCCAGCCCCAGGGCGGTGCCGTAGGCCGTGGCCATGTCGATGATGGTGTAAACGCCGTCGATGAAGAAGAAAAAGGCCAGCAAATACAGAAAAATATGCTTCTGCTGCCGAACCTCCCGGAAGGTGCGTCCCAGCTGTCGGAAGGCGGAGAAAACGGGGCTGCCGGTATGCTCCACGAAGGCGGTCTGACGGTAACGCTTCAGCAGCGGCTGGGTGCATACGAACCACCACCCGGCGGTAATGAGGAAGGACACGACCATGGCCGTTCCCGTGCCGACGCCGATTCTGTCGCCGAACAGCACTAGAAGCAGGCAAAGGATGAAGGGGATCACGGAGCCAATGTAGCCGTAGGCGTAGCCCATGGAGGATACCGTGTCCATCCGCTCCTCGGTGGTGACCTCCGGGAACATGGCGTCGTAGAACACCAGGCTGGAGGAATACCCCACCTTGGCCAGGACGAACGCTACCAGAAATGCCAGCCATCCGCCCATGCCGCCCATGGCGGCGCAGCCGAGAACGCCCAGTAGCATACAGGCCATGAAAATGGGCTTTTTGAACCCCCGATGGTCGGCCAGCGTGCCGCAGATGGGGCCAATGACGGCCACCAGCAGCGTAGAGACGGAACCGGCGTAGCCCCAGTAGGACAAATACAATGACTCGTTCAGCCCGCCGGCGGTGGCAAGCGCATTAAAATAGATGGGAATCAGGGTCGAAACCAGCAGAATGAACGCGGAATTGCCGATGTCATAGAGAATCCAGCTCCGCTCCAATGCGGTGAGTTTGATTTTTTCCACTTCTACCACTCCTTGTTTCCTATCACCCGAAGGCCGGGGCGAAATCCTCGCCCAGGGGTTCGCCGGTGCGCATGTATTCGTCCAGCCGGCTAAGCAAAACGGGGTAGCGCTTGAGGGCGCGGTTGTACAGCACCAGCATTTCGCTGTCCATCCACAGCCAGCGGTCGCTCCCCTGCTCCGGCATGAGCTGATCCTCAATGGCCGGGCTGCGGGTCAGGCGCAGCAGACGCCGGACATGCTTGCGGTTCTTGCCCACCAGAAACCGGGTGGCGCGGGCCATGTTGCGGACGCAGGTATTGATATTTGCCGGGGTGGCGGGGGGATAAAAGAGGGCAACCGTGACGCACTCCCCTCGGGTCAGGCGCATGTGGGCGCTGCCGTCGTAGGTGTGGGGCTGGACGACGCCGTCGGCTTCCAGCAGATACCGGTCAAATTCCGATTCCAGCTCCACGTGGCGGGCGCTGCCGTCGGCTTCCTTTTTCTCCACATAGGGGTGGCACAGGGAGTCCAGGCAGTAATGCCCCAGCAGCCCCAGCAGATAGACCCGGGCGGCTTCGCTCCCCGCCTGGGCGCAGACCCGGGCGAAAAATTCCTGCCCGGACTGGGCGTGGAAGACGCCGCCCAGCTGTCCCGTGGCGGTTTTGATCAGGGGGTTATAGTAAAAGAAAATATCCGGCCCGTGCAGACCCATATCGTAAAGCCGCCGGAACCGCTGGATACTTCGGCGGTCGTTGGGACTCATTCCGGAGAGCAGCTGCTTTCCGAAGCGGTAATGGGCATAATTTGCTGGCATGATCGGTCACCTCGTTGTTTTTTTCACATTGTCTCATTCTACATGATAATTCGGCAAAAGAGAAGCACTTTTTTCAAAAATGCACTTCAAATTTCTGTAAAGCGGAAT
>CAKTKF010000055.1 GCA_934569215.1 uncultured Oscillospiraceae bacterium | reverse complement strand
GCGTTGGCACTGCGGAACGCCTCTTTTCCGCTTCTCAGGACGCAGACGTTCCCGCTTTTCAGCGCCAGAGCGGCGGCGTCACTGGTGACGTTGGGACGGCTTTCGTAAATAATGGCAATGACGCCCATGGGGACGGACACCTTCTGAATTTCCAGGCCGTCTTCCCGGGTGTGGGTCTGCAAAATCCGCCCCACCGGGTCAAGCAGCGCCGTCACCTCCCGGATGCCCTGAGCCATCCCGGCAATGCGCTCCTTTGTCAGCTTCAGTCTGTCCAGCATGACCGGGGAGATATGCGCCTTCGCGGATTCCATGTCCCATGCGTTCGCGCCGAGAATTGCGTCCTGCCAGGCAATCAATGCGTCCGCCATGGCGTTCAGCGCGGCGTTCTTCTGCTCCGTGGTCAGGCCAGCGACTTCCCCTTTTGCCGCCTTGGCGGCTTCCAGCATTTCTTTCATAAGCGTTCCTCCGAAAACGTGGTGCCAACGGCCTTTCCTTCCAGAATGTCATAGAGATTTCCCGGATTATTTCCGTTGGCGATGACCATTTTGCAGCCGCAGCCCAGGCAGATTTCGGCGGCATGGAGCTTCGTGACCATTCCCCCGGTTCCCTGGGCAGAGCTGCTGATCCCGGCAATTTCCCGGATGTGGTCGTCAATTCCGGCGACGTGGTGCAATAGCTTCGCCTCCGGGTGGGTGTGTGGGTCGGCGGTGTACAGGCCGTCGATATCGGAAAGGAGAATCAGCATTTCGGCGTGGACGCTCCTTGCCACGATGGCGGCGAGGGTATCGTTGTCGCCGATGACGATCTCATCGGTGGCGACGGTGTCGTTCTCATTGATGATGGGCAGCGCCCCCAGCTCCAGAAGCCTGTTCAGGGTGTTGGTGAAGTTGAAGCGCCGGGTATTGCTGGCAGTATCGTCGCCGGTGATCAGCAGCTGCGCCACCGTGTGGTGGTACTCGCTGAACAGCTTGTCGTATACATACATCAGCTCGCACTGCCCAACAGCGGCAGCGGCCTGTTTGGACGGGATGTCCTTTGGCTTTTCCCGCAGTCCCAGCTTCCCCACACCCATGCCGATGGCGCCGGAGGAAACCAGGATCAGCTCATGTCCGGCATTTTTGATGTCGCTCATGATCTCGCACAGCTGCTCCACCCGGCGGATATTTAAGTGGCCGGTGGGATGCGCCAGAGTCGATGTGCCGATTTTGATTACAATGCGCATTTGCGTTCTCCCCTAAAACAATTTCGTCCATTATATCACTTTAGCATAATGAAGTAAATAGTCTGAAAGCAAGTTTCCGGTAAATGTTTTTACATATAAAATACTGACGGGCAGCATTTAGGGGAGCGTAAAACAGCGAATGGAGCGTATCGGTACAGATACGCTCCATTTCCCGTGACACCATACGCAGCCCCTTGGCTCTCCCTCTGGGAGAGCTGTCACCGAAGGTGACTGAGAGGGTACTGCACCCCAGTTTTCCCTCTCCGTCCTCGCTGCGCTCGGCCACCTCTCCCAAAGGGAGAGGCAAGAGATGATCGCATTGAGCCCCGTCTATTCTGCCGCCCGTCAGGCTTATTTCTTTTCCAGCAGCTCCAGCGCCGCCTGAATTTGGGGATCGTCCTCCGGTTCCAGTTGGTCGTAGTAGATGGCGGCGGCGGTTTCCTCGTCCACCGGTACGACCACGTCCGGCGTGATTCCCACCCCTGCCAGACTGACGCCCTTGGGGGTAAAATATTTCCCCACGGAGAGGCCCACCGCGGAGCCGTCACTCAGGCGCATGGTGTTCTGAAAATACCCCTTGCCGCAGGTTTTCTCTCCCACCACGTCGGCAACGCCGTACTCGCTTAAGGCCGCCGCGAAGAACTCCGCTGCGGAGTAGGAGTCCCCGTTCACCAGCACCGCCATGGGAATGTCCAGGCAATCCGCGTCGGAATAGTCCACCTTCTCCTTCCCGGCATAGTCCACCGTGCGGAACAGCTCCCCCTCGGGCAGCAGATAGTCCAGCACCTTTACCAGCTCCTTGGCATAGCCGCCGGGATTGTTGCGCACGTCGAAAATCAGCTTTTCCGCCCCCTGTGCAAGCAGCCCGTCAATGGCCGCGATGGCTTCCTCGGCGCACCGGGCGTCGAAATTCTCGATGGTCACAAGCCCGATATCGCCGCTCAGCATCCGCCCGCTGGCAACGACCGTCTGCACCTGCCGCCGCTCCACGGACAGAGTCATCCGCTCCCCGCGCCTGAGAACCGTCAGGGACACGTAAGTGCCTTCCTCTCCCCGCACCAGATTCCGAACCTCCGCAGCGGTCATTTCCCGGACGTCCCGGCCTTCCACCTCGACCAGCAGATCGTCCACCTGAACGCCCGCGACCTCGGCAGAGCTGCCCTCGTTCACGGCCTTGACCAGGAAGCCCTCCTGCTCCTTGGCCTCGATGGTGATGCCGACGCCCACGTAGGCGTTGTTCACCTGCTCCTCATGGGCGGCATATTCGCTGGCGGGGATATAGTAGCTCCACCGGTCGCCAAGAGATCTCACCATGGCGTCCGCAGCGGCGTCCTCCATGGCCGTCTGGTCGGCGTCTCCGATAAAGCGTTCCAGGATCAGGCTTTCCAGCTGCTCCAGCTTGGAGCCGGAGGCATACCCCGGATAGCCAATTACTGCTAAGGTCGTCACTGTGGCCAGCATCGCCACAAGGAGATAGCTCAACGAAATCAGAATTTTCTTTTTCACGGAATAACCACCTCAAGAATATAGAAAGGATTCCCACAGTTCATAGTATGAACTGTGGGAATGATATTAAATCAGTAAAGAGCGACGTAGTTGCAGGGGTTGACGTAGACGCCGTTGTAGGAAATGCCGAAGTGCAGATGGTCGCCGGTGGCAATACCGGTAGCGCCGGTGGCGCCGATCAGCTGTCCCGCGCTGACGATCTGTCCGGCGGATACGCAGTAGCTGCTTAAGTGCATGTAGATGGACGAGAAGCCGTCCTGATGGTTGATCTGCACGTAGTTGCCGGCGGCATTGCCCCAGCCCGCGATGGTAACGACACCCGCACGGGTGGCGTACACGGGATCGCCAGTGCCGGTATCCAGGTCAACGCCCTGATGGTAGGAAGAAGCGCCCGCCGTGGGGGATGTACGGTTGCCGAAGGGGCTGGTGATGGAGGTATAGCTGCAGGGAACCAGCCAGCCGCCGCTTCCACCGCTGCTGCCGCCGCTGCTCCCGGACGTTCCGCCGGAGCTGCTTCCGCCGGTGCCGCCGGCCTGGGTCGTGGGAGGTACGGAGGTTGCCTTCCAGGCTTCCCATTCCCGCTGCTTCGCCGCGTTGAACTGTACTTCCATGGCGGCGATCTGCTTCAGGAACGCGTTTTCCTGCTCCTTGCATTCCTCTTCCAGTGCCTGGAGATCGTCGGCCTTTTGCAGCAGCTCCTGGAGCAGCGCCTCCGATTCTTTGTTTTTCTCGTTCATTTCCGCTTGGGTGTCGTCCAGGTCTTTCTTGGTGGTCTCCAACTCGCCCTTTTCCGTTTCCAGCTCGGCCTGGGCCTCCTCCACCTTGTTGGCGGCGTCGCTCAGCTCCTGCAAACGGCGCTTGTCGGAGGCCGCGATCTCCTCCACCATGTTCAGCCTGTCCAGAAGGTCGGAGAAGCTGTTGGCCTTGAAGAGAACTTCCCAGTAGGAAACCTCCCCCTCTTCCTCCATGGTGCGGATGCGCTCCTTGTTTTCCTGATTCAGGGTTTCCAGGCGGTCTTCCGCCGTGTCCAGCTCGTCCTGCTTGTCGGCAATGAGCAGATTGTAGGCGGAGATCTGTTCGTTGATGTTGATGATCTGGGTGTTCAGAAGCTGAATTTCCTGATCGACCACATTCTTTTGGGCGATCAGATCCGCAATCTCGTTCTCGTTCTCCTTGTACTGGTTTTTCACGTCCGCGATCTGGTTCTGTACCTCCTTGCGCTCCTGCTGCAAGGCAATGATCTGCTTGCGGATCTCGCTGGAGGATACCGCACCGGCAAAGGTGGGCAGAATGCTCATCAGAAGCGTCAGCAGCAGTACCGCCGCCATGACGCCGGCGAGGACGGATACCAAACGTTTGCGATTTTTCATAGGAATCTCCTTTTCACGATGGGGACGGGCATTGTCATCAGCAGACGCAATGCCAATGGATTTACAAGATATATGCCAATGGGTTTACATAAGTTCCTGCGTAGGAAATGCCGAAGTGCAGGTGGGGGCCGGTGGAAAGGCCGGTGCTGCCCACATAGCCAATGAGCTGCCCCTGGGACACGCTCTGTCCCGCGGAGACAACGTAGTTGGTCATGTGCATATAGATGGAGGCGAAGCCGTCCAAATGGTTGATGCTGACATAGTAGCCCGCGCCGCCGGCCTGATAGGAGGCCACCGTGACGGTGCCGGCTCTCGTGGCGTAAATGGGCGTTCCCTGATTGCAGGCCATATCAATGCCGTTGTGCATTCTCTGGGTGCCTAAAATCGGGTGGGTGCGCATTCCGAAGGGACTGGTGATGGTATAGCCGGACACCGGGGTCGTCCAGGAGGCGTTGGAGGGCGGGTTTTCCCCCTGCATGGCCAGCTTGGCCAGGTACTCGTCGTACTTTGCCTGCTTGAGGTCTTTTTCCTTGGCGGCAATTTCCTGCATCAGGTCGTCCTGAAGGGCTTCCGACTCGTCCATCATCCGCTGGTATTCCTCGGACTTCTTTTCCAGCTCCCGGAGCATGTCGTCGGACTCCGTGCGCTTTTCCTCCAGCTCGGCCTCCGCCGCCGTCAGCTCCTCCCAGGTGCCTTCCAGCTCGGTTTTTTCCGATTCCAGGCTCATGCGGGTGGCGGTAACAATGTCCGACGCAATGCGCATTTCCTGAAGACGGCGCTGGTCGGCCTGGGAAATCTCCTGCATCATGTTCAGCCGGTCAAGCAGGTCGGTAAAGCTGTTGGCCTCGAAAATGACCTGCCAGTAAGTAATGCTACCGCCTTCCTCCATTGCCCGGATGCGCTCCCGGTGCTGCTCGCTCAGGGTGCGCAGCTCCTCCTCGGCGGCGTCCAGCTCGTCCTGGGTGTCCGCAATGAGCTGGCTGTAGGCGGAGATCTGGGCGTTGGTGGTCTCGATCTTGTCGGTCAGGAGGGCAATTTCTTCATCGATGGCTTCCTTCTTGCTTACGATATCAGCCATGTCGCTATAGTTGGCGTCGTACTGGCTTCGCACAGCGTCGATCTGCGCCTGGATGGCTTTATTCTTTTCCTCCAGTGCGTCAATCTCCTTCTGGATCTCACCGGAGGTGGCGGCATCTGCCGGAACCGGCGCGATGCTCACCGCCATCACCGCCGCCAAAAAGATGGCGACAAGTGATCTCACGGTTATCTCTCTGTGTTTGCTCATAGTTATACGTCCATAAACTTTCGGATAGAAGTCCAGCTGCCCACGATGCCGACGAACATACCGGCGGCGGCAAAGGTGGCAACCATGGGGAGCAGCAGCTCCTGGAAGGGTACGAAGTTGAATAGCTGCAACGCGTCCACGCTGCTGATCTTATTCAGCATCGCGTCATAGCCCAGCCATTCCAGGCCGAAGGCCAGGATGGCGCCGATCATGCCCAGGGAGAAGCCCTCCACCACGAAGGGCAGCCGGATAAAGCCGTTGGTAGCGCCCACCATTTTCATGATGGCGATCTCGTCCCGCCGGTCGTACATGGCCAGCTTGACGGTGTTGGAAATGATCAGCAGGCTGACCACCAGAAGCACCGCGATCACCGCCACGGAGACGATGTGCAGCACGCTCTGAATGGTGGTGAAGCCCTCCGCCAGCTCGTAGGCCGCGTTGATCTTATCCACGCCGGGCAGCTGCAAAAGCAGCTCGGCGGTCTGCTGCATCTTGGTGTTGTCCTCCAGGGTGACCACATAACGGTGACGCAGATCCTGCGCCTGAACGCCGCTGAAGGCGCTGTCGTTGTCGTGGTCGCTGACGAAGTTCTGAAGCGCTTCCTCACGGGAAACGAACTTCGCTTCCAGAACGTTGTCCAGAAGGTTAATTTTGGTGCCGATCGACCTTGCTTCGGCGTCGGACAGGCTGCTGTCGATGTACACAAGAATTTCGCTGGTCTTGTTTAAGTCCTGCACCATGATGTCCAGGTTATAGGCCAGTGCGGAGAAGCTGCCCACGATGATCAGACACGCCACCGTGACGCAGATAGCGGCAAAGGACATGAAGCCATGCTGGAAAATGCCGCGGAAACCCTCCTTGAGCAGATATCCGATATTATTGAGCTTCATGTTTCTCTTCCTCCCCAATTCCATCTCTCACCACGACGCCCTCATTGATGGCAATGGTGCGTTTATGGAACAGCCTTACCAGATTCTGATCGTGGGTGACCACCAGCATGGTGGTTCCCAGATTGTTGATCTCCTGCAGCAGCGCCATGATCTCAAAGGAGCGCTCCGGATCCAGGTTGCCGGTAGGCTCGTCGGCGATGATGGTGGACGGATTGTTCACCAGCGCCCGGGCAATGGCAAGTCTCTGCTGCTCGCCGCCGGACATCTCGTTGGGATGGCGGTTCATCTTGCTTTCCAGACCTACCAGCTCCAGCACGTAGGGGACCCGCTCCTTGATCTCGGATTCCTTCGCGCCCACGACCCGCATGGCGAAGGCCACGTTCTCATAGACCGTCATTTTCTCGATCAGGCGGTAATCCTGGAACACGACGCCGACGGTACGGCGCAGGTAGGGAACCTCGCGCTTGCGGATCCGCTCCAGGGAATAGCCGTTAACATGGACGGTGCCGGAGGTGGGCTTCAGCTCACCGGTGATCAGCTTGATGATGGTGGACTTACCGGAACCGGAAGGGCCGATCAGAAAGCAGAACTCGCCGTCCTCGATCTGCATGGTAACGCCGTTAAGGGCTTTGTTACCCTGCGTATAGGATTTTACAACATCAGTAAATTCAATCATATTCGCATCTTTCTCCCGTCATAGGCGGTA
>CAKTKF010000054.1 GCA_934569215.1 uncultured Oscillospiraceae bacterium | reverse complement strand
TAGTCGCAGCCCTCGGTGTTCAGCTCGGCAAGCACCTTCTCCAGCATGTCCACATAGTCCAGCGCGGAAGTGGCAGGCACGTCACGGCCGTCCAGAAGGATGTGGCAGTAGGCCCTCTTCACGCCCTCGGCGTGGGCTTCCCGCAGCATGGCGATGAGGTGATGGATGTTGGAATGGACGTTGCCGTCGGACAGCAGACCCAGGAAATGCAGCGCCTTGCCGGAAACGGCGTTGGCGATCAGGTCTTTCCAGGTCTCGGAGGCATACAGCGTGCCGTTTTCGATGGACTCACCGACAAGCTTCGCACCCTGGGAGTAGATCTGGCCGCAGCCCAGCGCGTTGTGGCCGACCTCGGAGTTGCCCATATCGTCGTCCGTGGGCAGACCGACGGCGGTGCCGTGGGCTTTCAGATAAGTATGGGGGCAGGTGGCAAGCAGACGATCCAACGTGGGGGTCTTCGCGATGGCAACCGCGTCGCCGCTGCCGCCGTCACCCTTGCCGACACCGTCCATGATAACAAGAACAATGGGTTTTTCCATAAAAATTTCCTCCAAAAAACGAGCTATTCGCGCAAATTTGCATTCTATTGGATTTTATTATTTTACATCATTTTTGCCGAACTTACAACCACTTTTTTAATTTTTCCGTAACGCCCAAAAAAACTTCCGGAAAAACCAAAAAATGAGTGATTTTTCCGGAAGTTGTTAAATATGTTTTAACGGATTGTTCCCATGCTCAGACGTGGACGCTCAGTCGTCGTAGTCTTCGTCCCGTTTTCTTCTGTAAATCAGCAGACCGATGAGCAGCAGGCTCAGCGTGCCGGAAACGATGAGAACGCCGATGAGGATGCCCATAACGGGAGAGCTGTCCTTCGGTTCCTGGGGCAGGGTCGGAGGCACCGTCTCCTGGGTGGGCAGGGTCTCCGGCGCCTGGGTTGTTTCGGGAACCGTGGGGGGCTGGGTGGTGGGGACGGTGGGCGGCTCGGTCGCAGGCTGGGTAGTGGGCGGCGCCGTCGTCTCTGTCGGCCGGGAGGTTACCTGGACTTCGTTTTCAAAATGATAGGGGTCGGAGCCGTTGGCGGTAAGCACCTGCAGGCGGCCGTGGAAATTGGTTTCCAGCTCCTCCACGTACTCGCTCGGCCAGATATTGTTCACCGGGCAGTAGATGGTGATGGTATTGCCGTTCCACAGGCAGTTGGCGTTGAAGGAGGGCATACCGCCGCTGCAATAGACCTCCGTCAGGTTGGTGCAGCCCTCAAAGGAGCTTGCGCCGAACCGGCGGAAGGAGGCAGGGAGGGAGATTTTCGTCAACCCTTCGCAGCCCTGGAAGGCGCTCGCGCCGATCTCCTTCAGGGAGCTGCCGAAATCCACCGCCGTGAGATTTTCGTAGCCGGTAAACGCCCCCGCGCCTACGGTGGTCACGCCGCCGGTGAGGACAACGGTGTGAATCCGGTCTGCGCTGCCCGACCAGGGCGCGCCGCCTTCAAAGTCCTTCATGGCACCGCTGCCGGAAATTGTCAGGGTATTGCCCTCCAGCGACCAGGTAAGTCCGTCGCCGCAGCTCTCCGTAGGCGTGTCCGCTTCCGTGGCAAAGCCCCGGGGGGCAAGGATCGTTAGTAGCATACAGGCCGCCAGAATGTGCAAAACAAATCGCTTCATCATATGTACTTCCTTTCTCTGGTTTCGTATCGACTTCATCATACCAAATCCGTCATGAGAAAATTGTCAAAAAGCGGCTCTGAACAGGCTCAGAGCCGCCTAAAGAACGTTTAAGATTCATCCTCCACCCGGCGGATGTCTGCGCCCAGCGCCCGGAGCTTCTCCACCAGGTTCTCGTAGCCCCGTTCAATGAAATGGATATGCTCCACAAAGGTGGTGCCTCTGGCCGCCAGACCCGCAATGACCAGCGCCGCGCCCGCCCGCAGATCGTGGGCAAAAACGGTGCTGCCCGTAAGGTGATCGACGCCGGAGACCGTCGCGGTCTTTCCGCTGATGCGGATGCTGGCACCCATGCTTTCCAGCTCGGTGCAGTAGCCGAAGAACCGGGTCTCATAGACGCTTTCCGTCAGGCGGCTGGTTCCTCCCGCCAACGCCATGCACACGCAGACCTGCGCCTGCATATCCGTTGGGAAGCCGGGGTAGGGACGGGTCTTGACCGTGGTCTGCCGCAGCTTTCCCGTGCGCATGATGCGGATGGAATCGTCATAATTGATGATTTTCGCACCCATTTCCTGAAGCTTGCTGGTGATGCACTCCATGTGCTTGGGAATCACGTTCTGCACCAGCACATTGCCGCCCACCGCCGTGACCGCGGCTAAGTAGGTTCCCGCCTCGATCTGGTCGGGAATGATGGCATAGGTGCCGCCCCGCAGGGCGTTGACGCCCCGGATTTTCACGGTGTCCGTGCCTGCGCCGGTGATCCGCGCGCCCATGGTGTTCAGGAAGTTGGCCAAATCCACGATGTGGGGTTCCTTCGCCGCGTTTTCGATGATGGTCTGACCGGGCAGCAGGGTCGCCGCCAGCATGATGTTGACGGTCGCGCCCACGGACGCCATATCCAGGCTGATCCGGCCGCCGTGGAGTCCCTCCTGACCGGGGGTCAGGGCAACATACTCCTCCGTCTCGTCCACGTCCGCGCCCAGCGCCAGGAAGCCCTTGATGTGCTGATCAATGGGACGGGAGGCGAAATTGCAGCCGCCGGGCAGCGCCACATGGGCTCTGCCGAACCGCCCCAGGAGCGCGCCCATCAGATAATAGCTGGCACGCATTCTGCGAACAAGCTGTTGATCCGGCTCGCTGCACTGAATGTCCGTGCAGTCGATCTCCACCACGCCGGGTTCCGGGGAAGCAAGCTTCGCGCCCATCCCGTCGAGGATACTCAGCAGGATCCGGACATCGGAAATATTGGGAACATTCTCGATCCGGCACTTGCCGCTGACCAGCAGAGCCGCGGGCAGGATCGCCACGGCCGCGTTCTTCGCGCCGCTGATCGTGACGGTGCCGTTCAGGGGATGACCGCCGTTGATTTCATATCTTGCCAAGGAATATCCTCTCCTTGTGATTGGATTCGTCAATCGTCGCATTTAGGCTAGAATATTGTACCATACAAAGCGAATCTTGTAAAGTACCATTGCCGGAAGGGAATTTTCAGAAGTTTTTCTCTGTGAAACTCCCTCCATTACCGCCGCAATCCCTTCGGATAATGATTTTTCAGCACCCGGCCGTCGCCCTTGCCCCAGCCGATGGAATAGCCCTCCGCCGAGACAAGGCACCAGCCCTTTTGCACGGACGGCACCACGTCCCCCCGAAGATAAGCACTTATCTCCGGAGAATCCGCCGGGTAATCCTGTTGGTTTTTGCAGGCTTTCAGCCACAGCGCCAGAGCATGGGCAGGCTCGAAGCGGTCTTTTTTCACCGTCCCCAGCTCCAGGCCGGGGCGGAGGACTTTCAGCTTTCGGATGTCCGGCATGTCGGGCGGCGCCCAGTACAGGGTATCTCCGAAGGTGACCGCCTTCCCCTCGGGCAGGCGGATGCCTAGGCTGCCCGCAAAGGGCTGCCAAGTTTTGGGAAGCGTTTCTCCGGCGGGGATCGGGGTGCTTTCTTCGCTGCCTTCCATCTTACGCAGTACGGCGGCAAAATGTCCCTCCCCCAGCAGCTTATGGGGCCACAGGCGGAAGCTTCCGTTTTCCCCGGCCTCGAACCAGGGCGCGTCCACGCGCTCCGGGGCAAATTCGGGATGATTTTCCAAAAACCGCGCCACCGCCTGCTCATCCTCCTCCGGGGAGAAGGTGCAGGTGGAGTACACCAGATGCCCGCCGGGACGAACCAGCGCTGCGGCAGAATTCAGGATTTCCTCCTGCCGCCGGGCGCACATCTCCACGGTCTCCTGGCTCCAATCCGTGACGGCGGCTTCCTCCTTCCGGAACATTCCCTCCCCGGAGCAGGGCGCGTCCACCAGCACCCGGTCGAAGAACCCGGCAAACCGCTGCGCCAGGGTGGCCGGATGCTCGTTGGTCACCAGGGCGTTGGCCACGGCCATGCGCTCGATGTTCCGGGAGAGAATTTTCGCCCGCTTGGGATTGATCTCATTGCAGAGCAAAAAGCCCTGCCCCATCATCCGTCCGGCGATCTGGGTGGTCTTGCCGCCGGGGGCGGCGCACAGGTCGCAGACCCGCTCCCCCGGCTTCGGGTCGAGCAGCGCCACCGGCGCCATGGCACTGGCCTCCTGGAGGTAGTAGACCCCCGCCTCATGAAAAACGTGCAGGCCGGGCCGGGCAGCCGGGTCATAATAGTACCCCATCGGCTCCCATGGCACCGGCTGTCCCACGAAGGGCAGCGGCGGGATCTCCCCTTTCAGGGGATTGAACCGCAGCGCCACCGCCCGGGGGCGGTTCAGGCTGTCAAGGTAGCTTTCATATTCGTCTCCCAGCTGGCGCTTCATGCGCTCCAAAAAGGCTTCCGGCAGCATACGTTACCTCCAAAATCATGATTGCGGTTCATTATAGCACATCCCAGGGCATTTTTCCACCACCGGAAAAGCGCAAAATGCCGGCGCGGCAAAATTGCCGCGCCGGTCAAGATATCGGGGTCAAAAGAGTCGGTTGTCGTTGTGGGTATTGAACGCGCCCTCAAAGCCGATGATCAGGCCGCCCACCTCCGCATAGTAGCTGCACAGAGCCGTCGTCGGCTCCAGCATAAAGCGGGCATTGGGGAACTCGGCCAACAGCGCTTCCCGGAAATCCGCCGCCGCTTCCTGGGCGAAGCAGTGGGCGACGCGGATATATCCGCCGTCCCGGAAGCCACGCTCTTTTACCATATCCACCAGCATCTGGGTGGTTTTTCGCAGTCCTCTGGGCTTATGCACCGGGGCGACCTGGCCGCCCTTGGCCTCTCCCGCCACCCGGATGCCCAGCATCCCGGCGATCTTCGCCACGGCGATGTTCACCCGGCCGTTTCTTGCCAGATTGTTCATGGACTCCAGGCAGAACAGGGTGTGCAGATGGTTGTGGTAATCCAGCACCTTTTCCTTGGTGGTCTCAAAATCGTCCCCCGCGTCCTCGCACTGACGGATCTTCTCCGCCAGCATCATCATTTCCGGCCCCGTGGCGAGAGAATCGAAGATGAACACCTTTCTCTCCGGGTGCTCGGACATGTACGTATCGGCGGCGTGCCTCGCCGCATTGAAGCTGCCCGACAGGTGCTTGGAAATGGTGATACCGAAAACTTCTTCAGCGTCGCCGAAGGCTTCCAGCCACTCCCCAACGTTGGGGCAGGAGGAGCCGGACTTTCCCTTATATTGCTTCAGATCCTCCACCATCTGCGCCACGTCCAGGTTGGCATCGTCCACATATTCCCTCTCCGCCACGATCTTCATGGGAACGGATGCAAACATGCCGTCCTCCCCGGAGACGATGTTGCAGGCAGAATCCGCTACAATTTTGTATTTCATACTGATCCCTCGATTACTAATCATCGGTTTTTTAATAACCGATGCTATTGTATCAATAACCCACGAAGATGTCAAGAGAATCTTAAGATAAGATTTTAAGATTGACTTTTTCTTACCCTTACGGTATAATGTCCCCTGGTGATGTGGATGAAACAGGAACTTAAACAGCAGATCGGTCAGTCCGTTCAGGGCTTCCGTCTGCCCCGTTATCAGGAAATTCCCGACGTGGGTCTGTATCTGGAACAGGCCACCAAGTATATCTGCCGCTACCTGTCCCCCATTCTGGAAACGCCCCTCACGGCGTCCATGATCAGCAACTACGTCAAGCGGGGGCTGCTGTCCAGCCCGGTGAAGAAGCAGTACAGCCGGGATCAGGTGGCGTATCTGTTCTTCATCGCCGTGGCGAAGAACGTCCTGTCTCTGGACGCGCTGGCCTGCTTCCTGCAATTGCAGCAGCGCACCTATCCCCTGGAAAAAGCGTATAATTATTTCTGCCGGGAGCTGGAAAATCTTCTGCTGTTCCAGTTTGAGATAAGGGAAACCATCGAGTCCTCCGATGAGGATTCCTCCGATGAAAAGCGGCTGCTCTACAGCTGCACGGCAGCCGTGGTGCAGAAGGTGTATCTGGAAAAATGGCTGGAGGCCGTCGCGGCGGAAGAAGCCCAATAAGTCCGAAAGCGGTATCCCAACGCATGAAGGGATGCCGCTTTTTCGTTTCTCAAAGCGCAAATTCCTTGCCCGGAAAGATTGACTTTTCCGGCCGTTTGTGGGATAATAGGCAGGCTAAAACAGAAAACACCAGATATAAGAGAGGTTTTCATCTATGATGCAATCCAGAACCCATAACTGCGGCGAGCTGCGTCTTTCCGACGCGGGCAAGTCCGTTACCATCGTTGGCTGGCTGGAGAATGTCCGGGAGGTGGGCGCGAATTTTGCGTTCTGCGTCCTGCGGGACTTCTACGGCACTACCCAGGTGGTCATTGAAAATGAAGAGATGATGAAGCTCATCAAGCCCATCAACAAGGAGTCCACCATCTCCGTCACCGGCATCGTCCGGGAGCGGGAGAGCAAGAACCCCAAGCTTCCCACCGGCGAGATCGAGGTCGTCCCCGAAAAAATCGAGGTGCTGGGCAAGTGCATTCACAACCAGCTGCCCTTCGAGATCAACAAGAGCAAGGACGCCGACGAGAACACCCGGCTCAAATACCGCTTCCTCGACCTGCGCAACCCCGCCGTGAAGTCCAACATCGTCCTGCGCTGTCAGGTGGTGGCGGAGCTGCGGCGGCTGATGACCGAGAAAGGATTTTTGGAGATCACCACCCCTATCCTCACCGCTTCCTCCCCCGAGGGCGCCCGGGACTACCTGGTTCCCGCCCGGAACCATCCCGGCAAGTTCTACGCTCTGCCCCAGGCGCCCCAGCAGTTCAAGCAGCTGCTGATGACCTCCGGCTTTGACCGCTACTTCCAGATCGCCCCCTGCTTCCGGGACGAGGACGCCCGTGCCGACCGCACCCCCGGCGAATTCTATCAGCTGGA
>CAKTKF010000053.1 GCA_934569215.1 uncultured Oscillospiraceae bacterium | reverse complement strand
ATCGGTCAGGTCGTCTCCGATAAGATGGACAAGACCATTGTGGTTGCAATCGAGGACAGCGTGCAGCATCCTCTGTACAAGAAGACCATGAAGCGGACTTACAAGCTGAAGGCTCACGACGAGAACAACGAGTGCGGCATCGGCGATACCGTGGAGGTCATGGAGACCCGTCCCCTGTCCAAGGACAAGCGCTGGAGACTGGTCCGTATCATCGAAAAGGCGAAGTAAGGAGGTCGGAAACTTATGATTCAGGAAGAAAGCTATCTGAAGGTTGCCGACAACACCGGCGCTAAGGAAATCCACTGCATCCGCGTTTTGGGCGGCTCCAAGCGGAAATACGGCAACATCGGCGATGTGATCGTGGCTTCCGTTCGGAAAGCTGCTCCCGGCGGCACTGTGAAGAAGGGCGAGGTCGTCAAGGCGGTTATCGTCCGTACCAAGCGGGGCGTCCGCCGTGAGGACGGCAGCTATGTCCGCTTTGATGAGAACGCGGCCGTGATCATCAAGGAAGACAAGAACCCCAAGGGTACCCGTATCTTTGGACCGGTGGCCCGCGAGCTGAGAGAAAGAGACTACATGAAGATCCTCTCTCTGGCACCCGAAGTCATCTAAGGGGGAACCGAAGAAATGAACATTAAGAAGAATGATACCGTTATCGTTCTGTCCGGCAAGGACAAGGGCGTTAAGGGCAAGGTCCTGACGGCCATGCCCAAGGAGAACAAGGTCATCGTGGAGAAGGTCAACGTCGCCACCTGCCACACCAAGCCCCGCCGTCAGGGCGAGGCCGGCGGCATCGTCAAGCGCGAGACCCCCATCCGCTCCTGCAAGGTGGCTCTGTTCTGCGAGAAGTGCAACAAGGGCGTTCGCGTCGGCTACAAGATGGACGGCGACAAGAAGGTCCGCATCTGCCGCAAGTGCGGCGCCGAAATCTGATGAGAGGAGAGTAATTTCATGGCTAGCAGAATGAAAGAAAGATATGTCGCCGAGATCGCTCCCGCTCTGAACAAGAAGTTCGGCTACAAGAGCGTTATGCAGATCCCCAAGCTGGACAAGGTCATCGTGAACGTCGGCTGCGGCGAAAGCAAGAACAACGCCAAGGAAATCGAAGCCATCTGCAAGGACATCGCCACCATCACCGGCCAGAAGCCCATCACCTGCAAGGCCCGCAAGAGCGTGGCTAACTTCAAGGTGCGTGAGGGCGAGACCGTCGGCGTGAAGGTCACCCTCCGGGGCGACAAGATGTACGAGTTCCTGGATCGTCTGTTCAGCGTGGCGCTGCCCCGTGTCCGTGACTTCCGTGGCATCAACCCCAATTCCTTCGACGGCCGCGGCAACTACGCCTTCGGTCTGAAGGAGCAGCTGATTTTCCCTGAGATCGAGTATGACAAGGTGGACAAGATCCGTGGTATGGACATCTGCATCTGCACCACCGCTGCCACCGACGAGGAGGCCAAGGAGCTGCTGACGCTTCTGGGCGCTCCCTTCACCGCTTGATTTAGGAGGAATCAATAAATGGCTAAAAAGTCTATGATCCTGAAGCAGCAGGCTGAGCCCAAGTTCTCCAGCCGCCGCTATAACCGCTGCAAGATCTGCGGCAGACCCCACGCTTACCTGCGGGATTACGGCGTATGCCGTATCTGCTTCCGGGAGCTGGCCTACAAGGGTCAGATCCCCGGTGTCCGCAAGGCCAGCTGGTAAGGTAAGGTCGAATCCAAATGTGAAAAAGATCCAGAGAGTCCCGGGAAGATGGCTCCGCGATCATAGCGGAGCGCATTCCCCGGATACCTTTGGGTCTCCACGGGTAAAGCCCGTAACTTCTATAAGGAGGATATAAACATGCAAATCACCGATCCCGTAGCAGATATGCTGACCCGTATCCGGAATGCGAACTGCGCAAAGCACGAAACCGTGGATGTCCCCGCTTCCAACCTGAAGAAGGCCATTGCCCAGATTCTGCTGGATGAGGGCTACATCAAGTCCTTCTCCGTGCAGGACAACGGCAACCAGGGAGTCATTCACATCACCCTGAAGTATCTGGCGAAGAAGCAGCCTGCCCTTTCCGGGCTGAAGCGCGTTTCCAAGCCCGGCCTGCGTATCTACGCCGGCGCCGATGAGCTGCCCAAGGTTCTTAAGGGTCTGGGTATCGCCATCGTCTCCACTTCCAAGGGCGTAATGACCGACAAGAAGGCTCGCGAAAACCACGTCGGCGGCGAAGTCCTGGCTTTCGTCTGGTAAGGAGGATTCCGTAAATGTCTAGAATTGGTAAGAAGCCGGTTATCATTCCGGCAAACGTTACGGTAGACATTGCCGAGGGCAACGTCGTTACCGTGAAGGGACCCAAGGGTACCCTGACCCATGCGTTCCATCCCGACATGATCCTGAAGATCGAGGGCAACGAGCTGATCGTTGACCGTCCCGATGATGAGCATCTGCACAAGTCCCTGCACGGCCTGACCCGTACACTGATCCACAACATGGTGGAGGGCGTCGAGAAGGGCTTCAGCAAGGAACTGGAAGTCAACGGCGTTGGCTACCGTGCCGAGAAGAAGGGCAACCAGCTGGTTATGCGTCTGGGCTACTCCCACGAAGTCTTCGTGGACGAGATTCCCGGCATCACCATTGAGGTTCCCGCTCCCAACAAGATCATCATCCACGGCATCGACAAGCAGACCGTTGGTCAGTTCGCCGCCGAAGTCCGCGGCAAGCGTCCCCCCGAACCCTACAAGGGCAAGGGCATCAAGTATACCACTGAGGTCATCCGCCGTAAGGTCGGTAAGACCGGTGGCAAGAAGTAATGGAGGTGTGCCGAAATGGTTAGCAAGATCAATAAGAAAGCAATGCGCATGCATCGGCATGTCCGCGTTCGTGGCAAGATCTCCGGCACTCCTGAGCGTCCCCGTCTGAACGTGTTCCGTTCCAACGCGAACATCTACGCCCAGATCATCGACGACGTCAATGGCGTGACTCTGGTTTCCGCCAATACGCTGGAGAAGGAATTTGAGGGCGCTACCGGCAACTGCGAAGCTGCCAAGAAGGTCGGCGCTGTTCTGGCTGAGCGTGCCAAGGAAAAGGGCATCGAAGAGGTCGTCTTCGACCGCGGCGGTTATGTGTACCATGGCCGTATCGCTGCTCTGGCCGATGGCGCCCGGGAAGCCGGACTCAAGTTCTAAGAGTGAGGAGGAAAGATAATGGCTTATAATAAGACGAACAATGATGCTCCCGAGCTCATTGAGAAGGTCGTTTACCTGAACCGTGTCAGCAAGACCGTTAAGGGCGGCCGTGTCATGAAGTTCTCCGCTCTGGTTGTTGTTGGCGACGGCAAGGGTACCGTGGGCTACGGCCTGGGCAAGGCTGCGGAAGTCTCCGAGGCCATTCTGAAGGGCATCGCCGATGCCAAGAAGAACATGGTCAAGATTTCTCTGGCCGGCACCACCATTCCCCATGACACCATCGGCATCTTCGGCGCCGGTACCGTTCTGCTGAAGCCCGCCCCCGAAGGCACCGGTGTTATCGCCGGCGGCGCTGTCCGTGCCGTTATGGAGGCTGTTGGCATCAAGAACATCTGCGCCAAGTGCCTGCGTTCCAACAATCCCCAGAACGTTGTCAAGGCCACTATGGCTGGTCTGACTTCCCTGCGTTCCCCCGAGCAGGTTGCTGCTATCCGTGGTAAGAGCGTAGAGCAAATCGTAGGTTAAGGAGGGCAATTAACATGGCAAACCTGAAAATTAAGCTTGTTAAGAGCCTGAACGGCCGTCTGGAAAAGCACATCGCTACTGCTGAGAGCCTGGGTCTGCGCAAGATCGGCCAGGTGACCATCCAGCCGGACAACACCCAGACCCGGGGCAAGATCGCCAAGATCGGCTATCTGCTGCAGGTCACCGAAGTTGAATAAGGAGGGGAAGAATAATGAAGCTTCATGAACTTTC
This sequence comes from uncultured Oscillospiraceae bacterium, assembly GCA_934569215.1. Lineage (GTDB taxonomy): Bacteria > Bacillota > Clostridia > Oscillospirales > Oscillospiraceae > Faecousia. The sequence goes on along the minus strand of CAKTKF010000053.1, from coordinate 3,097 downwards.
TCCTGTTGCTGGCTCCACTCAGGTGGGCAAGCGTAAGGGTCGTGGTACCGGGTCCGGCAACGGCAAGACCGGCGGCCGCGGTCACAAGGGTCAGAAGGCCCGTTCCGGCGGCAAGGTTCGCGTGGGTTTTGAAGGCGGCCAGATGCCTCTGGCACGTCGTATCCCCAAGCGCGGTTTCCACAACATCCATGCAAAGCCCCTGACTGCCGTCAACGTTGCTGCGCTGAACTGCTTCGAGGACGGTGCAGTCGTGGACGCAGCCGCTCTGATCGAGGCCGGCGTCATCTCCGCCTGCCCCTATGGCCTGAAGGTGCTGTCCAACGGCACTCTGACCAAGAAGGTTACTGTTAAGGCCGCGGCTTTCTCTGAGTCTGCCAAGGAAAAGATTGAGCAGGCAGGCGGAAAGGCCGAGGTGGTATAAGTGCTGCAGACACTCAAGAATGCCTGGAAGATTCCTGAACTGCGGAAGAAGCTCCTCTTCACCCTGTTCATTCTGCTGATTTACCGTTTGGGCAGCGTCATTCCGGTTCCGTTCATTGACGTGACCACTCTGGCGAATTACTTCGACAGCGTTCTGTCCAGTACTATCCTGGGCCTGTACAATGCCATGTCCGGCAGCGCGTTTTCCCGCGCCACCGTGCTTGCATTGGGCATTCAGCCCTACATTAACGCCTCCATCATCATCCAGCTGCTGACCGTCGCCATCCCCGCTCTGGAGCGGCTGGCGAAGGAGGGCGGCGAGGATGGCAAGAAGAAGATTGAGCGCATCACCCGCTACACCACGGTCGGCCTTGGCCTGCTGATGGGCTGGGCGTACTACATGATGCTGCGCAACTACTCTTCTCAGATCTCCATCATCACCTCCGAGGGCTTCCTGCCCGCGCTGGTCATCATTCTGGCGTTCACCGCCGGCTCGGCTCTCGTTATGTGGCTGGGCGAGCAGATCACGGAATTCGGTATCGGCAACGGTATCTCCATGATCCTGTTTGCCAACATCATCTCCAGCATCCCCGGCATGGTCGGCACGCTGGTGACCCTGCTCTGGTGGCAGATCATCATCGTGCTGGTGGGCATTGTCGCTCTCGTGCTGTTCATTGTCTTCATCAATGACGCCGAGCGCCGCATCCCCATTCAGTATGCCAAGCGCGTTGTAGGCCGGAAGGTCTACGGCGGCCAGAATACCAATCTGCCCATCAAGGTGGCAATGTCCGGCGTTATGCCTGTGATCTTTGCCCAGTCCATCTGCAGCCTCCCCGCTACCATCTGCGCCTTTACCGGCAAGACCAGCGGCTGGTGGTATGACCACGTCTGGAGTTCCTCCAGCTGGATCTATGCAGTGATCTACTTCATCATGATCTTCTTCTTCAGCTGGTTCTACTCCACCATCCAGTACGATACCGTGGAGATTTCCAACAACCTGAAGTCCAACGGCGGCTTCATCCCGGGCTTCCGTCCCGGCAAGCCCACCGCCGACTTCATCCAGAAGGTCATCAACAAGATCATCGTCTTTGGTTCCGTATATCTCGGCATTGTCGCCCTGCTGCCCATTATCGCGGGCAACCTGATGGAAGGCGTTAAGAACCTGGCCATCGGCGGCACCTCCGTCATCATCGTTGTGGGCGTTGCCCTTGAGACGGTGAAGGCGCTGGAGGCTCAGATGCTGATGCGGCACTACAAAGGCTTCCTGGACTAAGCAGGAGGTATGGCAGGATGAATCTCATTCTACTGGGCGCTCCCGGCGCCGGGAAGGGAACACAAGCAGAGCTTCTTGTCAAGAAGCTCTCCATTCCCGCCATCTCTACCGGGAACATGCTCCGTGAGGCCATGGCCAATGGCACGGAGCTGGGAAAAAAGGCCAAGCAGTACATGGACGAAGGCGCGTTGGTTCCCGATGAGCTGATCCTCGGCATCGTAGCCGACCGGGTGGCTCAGAGCGACTGCGCAAAGGGCTTCATTCTGGACGGCGTGCCCCGCACGCTGGCTCAGGCGGAAGCCCTGGAAGCCAAGGGCGTCCGCATCGACCATGTCATTTCCATCGAGGTTGACGACAGCGAGATCGAGAGCCGGATGACCGGGCGGCGTGTCTGCCCCAAGTGCGGCGCCAGCTACCACATCGTCGCCAATCCTCCCAAGAAGGACGGCATCTGCGATGCCTGCGGCAGTGAGCTGATCGTCCGCAAGGACGACGCACCGGAGACGGTGCGCAAGCGCCTGCAGGTCTACCACGCTTCCACGGAAGTCCTGAAGGATTTCTACGGTAAGCTGGGCAGACTCCGCACGGTGAACGGAAGCCAGTCCATTGAAGGTGCCAATGAGGATATCCTCAAGGCGATAGGGGCAAAGGCATGATTGCAATCAAAAATGAACATGAGCTGGAAGCGATGCGCGAGGCCTGCAAAATTACCGCGGCAGCCCGTGCTTTGGCAGGGGAAATGGTAAGACCCGGCGTATCGACAAAGGCAATTGATCAGGCCGTTCACGATTATATCGTCTCTCAGGGCGCGAAACCGTCGTTCCTGAACTACAGCGGCTATCCTGCCAGCGCGTGCATCAGCGTCAACAGCACGGTCATCCACGGGATTCCGGGACATTACATCCTGAAAGACGGGGACATCGTGTCGGTGGACGTGGGCGCGTACTTTAAGGGATTTCATGGCGATTGCGCTGCAACCTATGCCTGCGGCAGCATCAGCACCGAAGCGCAGAAGCTCATTGACGTGACCCGGCAGTCCTTCTTCGAGGGCATCCGGTTCGCCAAAAAGGGCATGCGTGTGCAAGATATCTCCCACGCGGTTCAAACGTATGTGGAGTCTAACGGTTTTGCAGTTGTGCGTTCCTTCGTAGGTCACGGCGTAGGACGCAACCTGCATGAGGAGCCGGAAGTTCCGAATTTCGGAAATCCCGGCCGGGGGCCAAGGCTGCTCCCCGGCATGACCATCGCGGTAGAGCCGATGGTGAACGTGGGCACCTATGAGGTCCGTGTTCTCAAGGACGGCTGGACCACGGTGACCGCCGACGGAAAGCTCTCGGCTCACTATGAAAATACTGTACTCATCACCGACGGCGAGCCGGAAATACTCACCGTCACCGAAGGACT
>CAKTKF010000052.1 GCA_934569215.1 uncultured Oscillospiraceae bacterium | reverse complement strand
GGGACGCGGCGGCATTCACCAGCCGGTAGATGTCGTAAAAGCCGATCTTGTCATTCAGGAACATGGCGACGGCTTCTTCATTGGCGCCGTTCATGGCAGGGCAGGCCGTTCCGCCCGCCTTCGCGCAGTCCCGCGCCAGCGCCAGACAGGGAAAATTCTCCGTATCCGGGGCGGAAAACGTCAGCGGGCCGCAGGACAGCAAATCCAGCCGCTCCACCGGGGAGGGAATCCGCTCCGGGTAGGTCAGCGCCAGCTGAATGGGCAGTCGCATATCCGGCGAACCCATCTGCGCCATCACCGCGCCGTCGGTGAATTCCACCATGCTGTGAACGATGCTCTGCCGGTGAATGACCACGTCCACCTGTTCCGGGGGCAGACGGTACAGCCGCATGGCCTCGATGACCTCCAGCCCCTTGTTCATCAGGGTGGCACAGTCAACGGTGATCTTTGCACCCATTTTCCAGTTGGGGTGCTTCAGGGCGTCGGCCTTGGTCACCGTTTCCAGCTGGGCGCGGGTCATGCCGAAAAATGGGCCGCCGGAGCAGGTGAGGATCAGTCGCTGGATCTCATTTCTACTGCCGCAGCCCATAAGGCACTGAAAAATGGCGGAATGCTCGGAATCCACGGGGACGATCTCCGCGCCGTACTTTTCCGCCTCGGCCATCACCAGCTCCCCAGCGCAGACCAGAGTCTCCTTGTTGGCAAGGCCAATGCGCTTCTTTGCCCGGATGGCGGCGAGGGTGGGCTTTAAGCCGACCATGCCCACCACGGCGGTGATGACGCAGTCGGCATCCGCCATGGATGCCGCTTCCATCAGACCTGCCTCACCAAAGTTTACCCGGATAGGCAGATCCTTTATTCGTTCCGCCAGCGCCTGAGCGGCCTCCTGGGTCGCCATAACGGCAAGCTCCGGCGAAAACTCCCGGCACTGCTGCGCCATTCGCTCCACATTGGTTCCGGCGGTGAGCGCCGCTACCCGGATGCCGGGCAGACGGCGGATGATGTCCAGGCTCTGCCGGCCGATGGAGCCGGTGGAGCCGAGAATGCTGACACACTGCACCATAGGCCGCTCCTTACACCGCCATGGGAAGCAGCAGTAGCAACACTTCCATAGCCGGGGCGACCAGCGTCAGAGAATCGAACCGATCCAGCACGCCGCCGTGGCCGGGAATCAGATTGCCGTAATCTTTAATTCCGGTCTGACGCTTGATGATGGAGAAGCACAGATCGCCGAAAATGCCCAGCAGGGAACCGATAAAGCCGTACAGCAGCGCAAGGCCGTAGTTGACCCGGAGATTGCCGGGGAGAAGGTCGATGACCAGAGCGTAGAGCAGCATACTGACCACGGCGAAGGCAACGCCGCCCAGTGCGCCCTCAATGGTCTTGTTGGGGCTGACCACAGGCGCCAGCTTGTGCCGCCCGAATTTCAGGCCGATAAAGTAAGCGCCTGCGTCGGACATGAACGCCACCACGAAGGGAATCAGGATGACATACCGGCCGATATCCATATTCAGAATACGGATGAGGGAGCTGAGCATGTAGGGGATGAGAAGACCCGCCACAAAGCACATGGCAAGGGTTTCAAAGTGAACCTTTATGTGGTCGAGCATCATCTCCGAGAACATCAGGATGAAGAACGCGATCATGAGGATGACAAAGTAGGAATGAATCGCGCCGAAATAGCTCCACATGCACACGGCGGCCGCCATGATGCAGGAGTAGATCACCAGCCGCGGCCGCTTTACAAGCCCTGTGCGGTACAGAAGCTCGTAGGCCGCGATGGCCATGAGCGCACTCATGACCAGTGACGCGGCAATCACCGGTGCGGCCAGTGTCAGAAGAAAGAGGATCGGCACCAGAATCGCTGCGGAAATAATGCGTTTTTTCATTTCTCTATGTCCCTCCGAACCGGCGGCTGCGCCGGTGAAATTCCTCAATGGCGCTGTCCAGGTGTTCCGGAGTGAAATCAGGCCAAAGTACATTCATAATTACATATTCCGAATACGCGGACTGCCACAGCAGGAAATTGCTGACCCGCATCTCTCCGGACGGCCGGATAATCAGCTCCGGATCGGGTACGCCCGCCGAGTACAGATACCGGGAGAAAACATCCTCGGTCAGGGTTTCCGGGTCGGCCTTTCCGGCGGCGACATCCGCCGTGTAAGCCTTCACCGCGTGGATGATCTCATCCCGCCCGCCGTAGTTCAGGCAGAAATTCACCTGAACGTCGTATTCCTCCGAGCGGCTTTCTGCGTCGTGGCAGAGCGATTGCAGCTCCGGGCTGAGACGGGTCAGGTCGCCGAAAAAGCGGAATTTGACCCGGTTTTTCTCCATGTCCCGCAGCGCTTCTTCCAGATAGCGGCGCAGCAGCTTCATGATTCCTGCCACTTCCTCCGCCGAACGCTTCCAGTTCTCTGTGGAAAAGGCGTACACCGTCAGGTATTCCACGCCCAGGGTGCGGCAGTAGTTGGCGATCCGCCGGAAGGCTTCCGCCCCTGCGGCGTGACCGGCGGTGCGGGGCAGACCCCGCTGCTTTGCCCAGCGGCCGTTGCCATCCATAATAATGGCAATGTGCCGGGGCGGGGGAGAGCTTTGCGAAAGTGCCATAAAGCACCTCTTTCTAAAGGTAATGTACGAACCGGAAAGAAAAGCAATTTCTGCTGGCGGCTGCTTCCAACCGCCAGCAGGGATGTCTTTTTCCGGCTGACGGCCGTTAAATTGCCATCAGTTCCTTTTCCTTGGCGGCGAGAGCGGCGTCGGCACGCTTGATGTTCTTGTCCAGCAGGTCCTGCAGGTCTTTCTCGGCCTTCTTCTGGTCGTCCTCGGTGATGTCGCCGTTCTTTTTCAGCTTCTTGACGTAGTCCATGCCATCCCGGCGGATGTTGCGCATGGCGACCTTGGCTTCCTCGGAATACTTCTTGACCTGTTTTGCCAGATCCTTACGGCGCTCCTCGGTGAGCTGGGGGAATACCAGACGGATGACGCGGCTGTCATTCTGGGGGTTGATGCCCAGATCGGAGGTCTGGATGGCCTTCTGGATCTCCTTGAGCAGCTTGGTGTCCCAGGGCTGAATGACCAGGGTGCGGGCATCGGGGGCGGAAATGGTGGCGACGCCGTTCAGGGGCGTTTCACTGCCATAATATTCCACGGTGATCCGATCAAGAACCTTTGCGTTGGCGCGGCCTGCGCGGACGGAGGCAAATTCCTCGTCCAGATGCTCCAGGGCTTTGTCCATTCTCCGGGAATACTCTTTGAAATCGACGGTCATTTTGTGTTCCTCCTTAGAAATGATTTTTTACGGTAGTACCGATCTCTTCGCCGCAGACTACGCGGACGATGCTGTTTTCTTCGTTCAGGCCGAAGCAGACCATGGTCATATCGTTGTCCATAGCCAGCGCCATGGCGGTGATGTCCGTGGCTTTCAGGTTCTTCGCCAGCACCTCGCCGTAGGTCAGGCGGGAGTAGCGTACGGCAGTGGGATCCTTGGCAGGGTCGGCGGAATAGATGGCGTCCACATTCTTGGCCATCAGCACGGCGTCGGCCTCGATCTCCACGCCCCGAAGCACCGCGCCGGTGTCGGTGGAGAAGTAGGGGTTGCCGGTTCCTGCGGCGAAGAGGACGACCTTCCCTTCACTTAAGTACCGCTCGGCCAGATCCCGGGTAAAATACTCGGCGAACTTATTCATCTCCACGGCGCTGAGAACCCGGGCGTCCATGCCGTGCCGGTTCAGGGCGTCGGCCACGGCGATGGCGTTCATCACCGTACCCAGCATACCCATGGAGTCGGCGTGAGAACGCTGCATCTTATCGGCACCGTCCTTGACGCCCCGCCAGAAGTTTCCGGCGCCGATGACCAGACCAATCTGGACGCCCATGTCCACGCAGGTTTTGATGGATTTGCAAAGCTCGTTCACAATGGTAAAATCAAGCCCCCGATGTGCGTCCCCGGCGAGAGCCTCGCCGCTGACCTTCAGCAGGATGCGCTTATATTTAAGCTCAGACAAAATGTGATCACTCCTTATCTTCATATCCTTTCCTATTCTAGCGTATCCAGCCCGAATTGACAACTACTAATTTAAGATTTCTTAAAATGTTTTCCGATTTTTCATATTACAGCGGCTTCTGTGTAATTTCCACACAGCGCGCCCCGTGGAAAAGATGGATTCTGGCGGGATTTTTGGTTGCAAAACTGGAAACAGTAGGGTATAATGTCTGTTAATTGGAAAAAGACCAAGGAAACGAGAGGAATCATTATGGCTGAAATGACTGAAAGCAAAAACTTTATCCACGCATTTATCGACGAGGACATCGCCCCCGGCGGGCAGTTTGCGGGGCAGACCGTCCACACCCGGTTCCCGCCGGAACCCAACGGCTATCTGCATATCGGCCACTGCAAGGCGCTGATCATCGACTTCGGCACCGCCGAGAAGTACAACGGCCTGTGCAATCTCCGCATGGACGACACCAACCCCACCAAAGAAGACGTGGAGTTCGTGGAGGCAATCAAGGAGGATATCCACTGGCTGGGCTTCGACTGGGGTGACCGCTTCTACTACGGCTCCGACTACTTTGAAAAGGACTATGAGTACGCGGTGGAGCTGATCAAGAAGGGACTGGCCTACGTCTGCGAGCTGACGCCGGAGCAGTTCAAGGAGTACCGGGGCGACCTGAATACCCCCGCCGTCTCTCCCTACCGCGACCGTCCCATTGAGGAAAGCCTGGATCTGTTCGCCAGAATGCGCGCCGGAGAATTCGAAGACAACCGCTATACCCTCCGTGCCAAGATCGACCTGGCTTCCGGTAATTTCAATATGCGCGACCCAGTCATCTACCGTATCCGCCATATGCACCACCACCGTCAGGGGGACAAGTGGTGCATCTATCCCATGTACGACTTTGCCCACCCCATTCAGGACGCGCTGGAGGGCATTACCCATTCTCTGTGCTCTCTGGAATTTGAGAACCACCGTCCCCTTTACAACTGGGTGGTGGAGCACGTTTCTGTACCCCATCATCCCCGGCAGATCGAGTTCGCGAGATTGGGCATCGACCATACCGTGCTCAGCAAGCGCAAGCTGAGAGCCTTGGTGGAAAACGGCTATGTTTCCGGTTGGGACGACCCCCGGATGCCCACTCTGTGCGGTCTGCGCCGCCGGGGCTACACCCCCAAGTCCATCCGCAACTTCTGCGAGCGGGTAGGTGTGGCCAAGTCCCCCAACACCATTCCCTATGCCTTCCTGGAATTCTGCCTGCGGGAAGACCTGAACGAGACTGCTCAGCGGGTCATGGCGGTGCTGAAGCCCGTGAAGCTCACCATCACCAACTACCCCGAGGGCAAGTCTGAGCTGGTCACCGTGGAGAATAACCCCAACCGTCCTGAGGACGGTACCCGGGAGGTCAGCTTCTCCCGGCATCTGTGGATCGAGCAGGACGATTTCCTGGCCGAGCCGATCCCCAAGTACAAGCGCCTGTACCCCAACGGGCCGGAGTGCCGCTTGAAGGGCGCGTACCTCATCACCTGCACTGGCTGCGTCAAGGACGAAGACGGAAATGTGGTAGAAATTCTGGCGACCTATGACCCCGAAAGCAGAGGCGGCGACCCCGCCGACGGCCGGAAGGTTAAGGGCGCGACCATCCACTGGGTGGACGCGGAGAACTGCTGCGACGCGGAGGTCAGACAGTACGACAATCTGTTCAACGACCCCGACCCCGACGCGGCGGGCAAGGATTTCCTGGCCTGCCTGAACGAAAAATCCCTGGAAGTTCTCACCGGCTGCAAGGTAGAGGCCAGCCTCCGGGACGCCAAAGCTCCCGCTTCCTATCAGTTCATGCGCCTGGGCTATTTCTGCCCCGACAGCAAGGACTGCGCACCCGGCCATCTGGTGTTCAACCGCTCCGTTAGCCTGAAGGATTCCTTCAAGCCCGGAAAGTAAATCTTCACGATATCGAAAATCCCGACGGCTTAAAAAGCTGTCGGGATTTTTTTGCAAAGCTTGCTTGACAAAAGATGCAAAGTATGCTATGCTTTGCTTGCAAAGTTAACTTAGCATTTTCTCCAGCGGACGCGCGGGGGAAACGAAGGAGTATTTATGAAAACGAATATCCGCGAACTGCGAAAGAAGAACAAGTTGTCCCAGGAGGAGCTGGCGGATGCCGTGGGAACTACCCGGCAGACCATAACCTCAATAGAGGTAGGGAAGTACACCGCTTCGCTGCCCCTGGCGTACAAAATTGCCCACTATTTCGGGCTGACCATTGAAGAAGTGTTTGACTTCTCGGATTTGGAGGGATAAACCATGGAAACCTATCGTGAAAAATTGAGAGTTCAGAATGTCGTTCTGGCTATCGGATGCGTTGTTCTTGCCGTATTCTGCGTGTTGGGCTTTTTGGGCGAGGCCGGAATCGTAAATCTGACGCCGTCCGTGGCCGACAGCCATTGGCAGTCCAGCTGGCGGGGCTTCATCTCCGGCGCCAGCATCGGCATTTTTGTCCTGCTGCTGTTCGGGCTGATCCGGAACCTGTGTGCAATGAAGGACGAGAAAAAGCTGAAAAAGCTGTACGTTAAGGAAAGCGACGAGCGCCAGGCACAGATTTATACCCAGGCGCTGTGCGCTGCCATGCGGGCGACTCTGATTCTGGGGCTTGTGGCGATGATCGTGGCGGGGTATTTCAGCATGACCGTCGGCCTGACGCTGCTGGCCACAGTTTTCGCAGCCAGTCTGATAACCCTGGTGTTCAAGCTGTATTTCAGCAAAAAATATTGAGACAGCAGGGAAAATCCCGTTTTAGCGTGCTTTGGCTCTTCCAATCGGGGGAGCCAAAGCACGTTTTTGAATCGTGCGGTTCCGGCTCGCCTGCCGGAATGCCCGTTTGCAAAAGTTAGCGAATGCTAACTAATAAAGGGGAAATAAGGGAAATTGCTGAAAAAAGATGGGAAAATGCTGGACATTTGTGTGGAGTGTATGGTATAATCCAATGGTGGTCGTTTGCGTATAAACGGACAACAAATCGATAAGAAGGTGATATTTGGTGGATT
>CAKTKF010000051.1 GCA_934569215.1 uncultured Oscillospiraceae bacterium | reverse complement strand
TTGCGGCTACGCCGCTGGCTGCTGAAACAGCAGCCGAATAAAACGGTTTTTAACCGTTTTATTGAAAACTAGTATCAACTGCCCGGCGGCCACGAAAGCCGCCGGGAGAATGGTTATAGCGTCGCCGCCATGACGGCCTTGATGGTGTGCATCCGGTTTTCCGCCTCGTCGAAGACGATGGACTGCGCGCCCTCAAAGACCTCGTCGGTCACCTCCATGCAGTCGATGCCGAATTTGTCGTAAATCCGGCGGCCGATGGTGGTGTTCAGGTCGTGGAAGGCGGGGAGGCAGTGGAGAAACCGGCATTGGCTTCCGGCCGTTTCCATCAGCGCCTTTGTCACCCGGTAGGGGGTCAGGTCTTCGATCCGTTCCTGCCAGACGCCGTCCGGCTCCCCCATGGAGACCCACACGTCGGTGTAGATCACGTCCGCGCCGGGGACGGCTTTGCCGGGGTCGGTGATGAATTCCAGCACCGCGCCCGTCTCTGCGGCAACGGCCTGACACTGGGCGATCAGCTCAGGGTTCGGGAAATACTTTTCCGGGGCGCAGGCCACGAAGTGCATTCCCATCTTGGCGCAGCCCACCATCAAAGAATCCCCCATGTTGTACCGGGCATCGCCCATGTATACCAGCTTCCTGCCCTGCAAACCGCCGAAATGCTCCCGGATGGTGAGAAAGTCCGCCAGTATCTGGGTGGGGTGAAATTCATTGGTCAGGCCGTTCCAGACCGGCACGCCGGAAAATTCCGCCAGCTGCTCCACGATTGATTGGGCGTAGCCCCGGTATTCGATGCCGTCGTACATCCGACCCAGCACCCGGGCGGTATCGGCGATGGATTCCTTTTTGCCCATCTGAGAGCCGGTGGGGCCGAGATAGGTCACCCCCATGCCCAGATCGTGTCCCGCCACCTCAAAGGCGCAGCGGGTGCGGGTGGAGTCCTTTTCGAACAGCAGTGCGATGTTCTTCCCCTCACGGATACGGTGGGGGATGCCCACTTTTTTCTTTGCCTTCAGCTCCGCCGCCAGATCCAGCAGGTAGGTGATCTCCGCCGGGGTGAAGTCCAGCAGCGTCAGAAAGCTTCTGCCTTTCAGATTCATAGGTTTCCTCCCCCGAGCTGCTCCTTTACGTAGGCGATCTGGGCATCCACGGAGGCGGCGGAGGTGCCGCCCTCGGAGATGCGCTTCTCCACGCAGACCGTCAGGTCGATATCATGGTAGAGGTCACCCTCAAACAGCTCGCTGTAGGAACGGTAGGTTTCCAGAGGCAGGCTCTCCAGCACGCAGCCGTCGGCGATGCACCGCGCCACGATCTGGCCGGAAATCTTGTAGGCGCTGCGGAAGGGCATTCCCTTTTTCACCAGGTAGTCCGCAAGGTCGGTGGCGTTGATGAAGCCGCCCTGAGCGGCCTTTTTCATGGTCTCCGGCTTCACGGCCATGGTGGAAAGCATGGGCGCGAAGACCTTCAGGCACATTTTTACCGTGTCCACGGCGTCGAAAACCGCTTCCTTGTCCTCCTGCATGTCCTTGTTGTAGGCCAGGGGCAGTCCCTTCAGGGTGGTGAGCAGCCCCATCAGGTCGCCGTAGACCCGGCCGGTCTTGCCCCGGACAAGCTCCGCCATGTCGGGGTTCTTCTTCTGGGGCATGATGGACGAGCCGGTGGTGTAGGCGTCGGACAGCTCGATGAACTTGAATTCCCAGCTTGCCCAGAGGATGATCTCCTCGGAAAACCGGCTCAGGTGCATCATGAGTATGGAAACGGCGCTCATCAGTTCCACGCAGAAGTCCCGGTCGGACACGCCGTCGATGGAGTTGCGGGCGATATCGTCAAAGCCCAGCTTCCGCGCCTCAAAGCGCCGGTCGGTGGGGTAAGTCGTTCCCGCCAGGGCGCAGGAGCCGATGGGACAGACATTCATCCGCTTCCGGCAGTCGCCCAGACGGCCGAGATCCCGCAGGAGCATCATGGCATAGGCCATCAGGTGGTGGGAAAACAGGATGGGCTGCGCCCGCTGCAAATGGGTGTAGCCGGGCATGATGACGCCCTTGTTGGCTTCCGCCTGGGCGACGATCGCCGAAAGCACGTCCTTTACCAGCGCGGTAATCTCATCAATCTGGTCTTTGAGGTACATTCTCAAATCCAGCGCCACCTGGTCGTTCCGGCTGCGGGCGGTGTGGAGCTTCTTTCCCACATCCCCCAGACGCTGGGTCAGCACCTGCTCGACGAACATGTGGATGTCTTCACAGCCGAAATCGAATTCCAGCGCCCCGGATTCCAGGTCGTTCAGAATGCCCTGCAGCCCGTCAATGAGCTGCCCGGCCTCGGCCTGGGAGATGATGCCCTGCGCCCCCAGCATGGCGGCATGAGCCATGGAGCCGGTGATGTCCTGCTTATAAAGTTTGCAGTCAAAGCGGATGGAGGAATTGAAATCATCCGCAATGCTGCTGACCTCGCCGGAAGTCCGTCCGGCCCATAGTTTGCTCATAAATCTGCCCTCGAATGAAATTTGTTGCTTTACAGCTTTCCCTGCTCCCGCAGCGCCTGCACCTTGGTGGGCAGACCCCACAGATTGATGAAGCCGGCGGCCTGGTTCTGGTCGTAGTCGCTTTCGCCGAAGGTCACCAAATTCTCGGAGTACAGGGAGTAGGGAGAGGTGGTACCAGCGGGGATGATGTTGCCCTTGTACAGCTTCAGCTTTACGGAGCCGGTGACGTACTTGTTGCTTTCGTTGGCAAAGGCGGTCAGCGCCTCCTGGAGGGGGGAGTACCACTTGCCGTTGTAAATGAGGTCGGCGTAGTCCACGGCCAGCTTCTGCTTGACGTGGAGGGTGTCCTTGTCCACGGTGAGCATTTCCAGCTGCTCGTGGGCGAAGTACAGAATGGTGCCGCCGGGGGTCTCATATACGCCCCGATCTTTCATGCCAACCAGCCGGTTCTCCACGATGTCGATGATGCCGATGCCATTGGCGCCGCCCAGGGCGTTCAGCTTCTCAATGATCTTGGACGCCTTCATCTTCTCACCGTCCACGGCCACGGGAGCACCCGCTTCAAAGTCGATGGTCACGTAGGCGGGGACGTCGGGGGCCTGCAGGGGGGAGACGCCCATTTCCAGGAAGCCGGGCTTTTCGTAGTTCGGCTCGTTGGCGGGGTCTTCCAGGTCGAGGCCCTCATGGCTCAGGTGCCACAGGTTCTTGTCCTTGGAGTAGTTGGTCTCCCGGCTGATCTTCAGGGGAACGTGATGGGCTTCGGCGAAGTCGATCTCTTCGTCCCGGGACTTGATGTCCCACTCCCGCCAGGGGGCGATGATCTTCATGTCCGGGGCGAACCGCTTGATGGCCAGCTCAAACCGAACCTGATCGTTGCCCTTGCCAGTAGCGCCGTGGCAGATGGCGTCCGCGCCCTCGGCCAGAGCAATTTCCGCCAGCTTCTTGCCGATGACGGGACGGGCAAAAGCGGTGCCAAGCAGATAGGTCTCATACTTGGCGTCCATTTTCAGGGCGGGGATGATGACCTCGTCCACCATCTCGTCCACCAGATCGGCGACGATCAGCTTGCTGGCGCCGGTAGCGATGGCCTTGGCCTCCAGCCCCTCCAGCTCATCGGCCTGACCGACGTTGCCGGCCACGGCGATGATCTCGGGGTTATTGTAGTTTTCCTTCAGCCAGGGGATGATGATGGATGTATCCAGACCGCCGGAATATGCAAGGACGATTTTCTTGATGCCTTCATGATTATTCATATATACAGCCTCCAAATGAATATTTAATGTATTTCGTGAGTAAGTATACAGGATTATACCGCTGTGAACGGGATTTGTCAACGGCTGATTTGAATAAAAATCCACGGGAGTGAATTTTTGGAACTTTGCCCGTTTCTGCGCCGTCCCCGCCCGCGGATACGGTCAAATTCACGAAAACCCGCGATAACGTCCCGCAGAGATGAACAGCATCCCTTGCCTCTCCCTTTGGGAGAGCTGGACGAGCGAAGCGAGGACGGAGAGGGTACGTAAGGCTGCAATGCCCTCTCAGTCACCTTCGGTGACAGCTCTCCCGGAGGGAGAGCCAAGGGGCTGTACCAATACGATACATTCACTGTTTTGCGACCGCCCATGAAAGACGTGGCTGCCCCGTTCCGCCGGAATTTGCCCGTCTCCCTTGCAATTATCCGTGGGATTTGCTATACTGAAAGCAAACGAAAAAGGAGTATTTTCTATGGGTGGTTTCTTTTCCCTGGATTCCAAGTTCATGCGAACCATGAGCTGGATCGCCGACCTTATCATTCTGAACGTGATCTATCTCGTGACATGCCTGCCCGTCATCACCATCGGCGCGGCCAACACGGCGATGTACACCGTGTGCTTCCGCCTTGGCACTGACCGGGAGGGCAGCCTGGTAAAGGGCTATTTCCGGGCGTTCCGGGACGAATTCCGGCAGGCGACGCTGATCTGGCTGTTTCTGCTGCTGTTCGGCGCGGCCACCTGCGTCAACATTTTTTTGTTTCTCAGCATGGGCGGGTGGATGCACTATCTGTTTTTCCTGTTTGTGCTGTTCCTGGTGATCGTGGTGATGATGGCGAGCTACGCCTTCCCGCTGCTGAGCCAGTTCCGGAATGATACCAAATCCGTCATTAAAAACGCGCTGATCTTCAGCGTGGCGTACCTGCCCCGGACGGCGCTGATCGTGGTGATTAACGTATTTCCCTGGGCGCTGCTGCTGACGAATCTGTATTTGTTTTTGCAGGTGGGCTTTATATGGATAGTCGTCTATTTTGCCGCTGCGGCTTACATCAACACCCGTCTGCTGAAAAAAGTATTTGCTCCCTACATGGAGCCGGAGGAGGAAGGACAATGAACGTGCGCAAAACCGTTTTGGAGGAAGCCCGGAGAGTCAACGAGCTGTTTGCCATCTGCTTTGAAATGCCCTATGCCAACTGCCCCGCCGACCCGGAGGAGGATGACGCCGCCCACTGGGCGGCCTTCGACGAGGACGGGGAAATGATGAGCACCTTCACCGTCTCTGATTTTACGGTGCAGTTTGACGGCAGCCCCTGCAAAATGGGAGGCATCGGTGGCGTGGCGACCCTGCCCCAGTACCGCCGCCGGGGCGGCGTCCGGGCGTGCTTCCAGAAAGCCCTGCCGGATATGTATGCGTCGGGCTACGATTTTTCCTACCTGTACCCTTTCTCCACCGCCTACTACCGGAAATTCGGCTACGAAAACTGCGTGCAGAAATACGGCTGGACGGTGGATTTGGCGCTGCTGAACCCGCCGAAAGAGGGTG
Source organism: uncultured Oscillospiraceae bacterium (assembly GCA_934569215.1). GTDB lineage: Bacteria > Bacillota > Clostridia > Oscillospirales > Oscillospiraceae > Faecousia. The sequence continues at coordinate 1,795 of CAKTKF010000051.1, read as the reverse complement.
GCAGCTTCCGCCTTGCGGAAAAAGGCCGCCCCATGACCGCCGAGATCCGCGCGCTGGATGCCCTTTGGGAATCCCACTATAATATGATGGTGCTGCACGGGGACGAGGACTACGCCTGGGCGGAAAAAAGCGACCCTGCGGTGAAGCAGGATTTCACCTACGTCTGCTTCGACGCCGCCGGGAAGCCCAACGCCTACACGACGTTCCGGCTTGCCAACGGGCCGGACGGGCGGAATCTGGTTTGCAGCCGGTTCTGCTTCGCGGACAAGGGCGGCTTCGAGGAGCTGATGCGGCTGTTCAAGAGCCTGTCCTCCGATCACCGGTTTGTGAAATTCTCCACCCCTGCCAACCCGGCCATGCAGTATTTTATGCCGGAGTGGTCGCTGGGCGCGGTCAGCTGGAGCGTGCAGAGCGCGGGCATGGTTCGTGCGGTGAATGTGGAGTCCGTGCTGAAAAAGGCGCGGTACCTCGGCAGCGGCAGCGTCTGCGTAGCGGTTCAGGACAGCCAAATTCCGCAGAACAACGACTGCTTCACTGTTACCTTTGCAGATGGCAGAGCGGTAAGCGTAGCCCGGGGCGGAGAGGCCGACGTGGTGATGACTGTCCCTACCTTCTCGGCGCTGATCACGGGCGTCTGGGACTTTGCGGAAGCCAAGGCAGTACTTCCCGGGTTGGAGATCAAAAAGGAGAATCCCTGCCTGAGTCAGGTGTTTTTCCGCAAACCCCTGATGATCGCGGACTACTTCTAATAAAGAACCTCCCGGACGGCATCGGTTCGGGAGGTTATATTTACGGAGGGAATACTATGGAGATCAAGCAGCTGGATAAGGAAGCCTACACGGGCAAGAAATTCACCGCCCGGTATCGGACAAACGGCTATTATGACATTCGCGCCACCGGGCAGGGCTTCGAGATAACATACACGCCCTTTGAAGCGCCCACGGAAAAGGGCTTTGACGATGTTTTCTTCGGCGAGTGGCTGGAAGATCCGGTGGCTTTCGGCGCGTTTGAGGCAGGAAAGCTGGTTGGCTACGTCGAGGGTTCCCCGGAGAGCTGGAACAACCGCTTCCGCATCAGCAACATCTGCGTGTTCGACAATGCTCAGCGTAGCAAAGGCGTCGGAACCGCGCTGATGGACACCATCTTGAAAGCAGCAAAAGCCACCGGCGCGCGGATGATCGTTCTGGAAACCCAGACCTGCAACGAAAGCGCCATTGCGTTCTATAAAAAGAACGGCTTTGAAATCATCGGCTTCGACCTGTATTCCTATTCCAACACCGACCCGGAAAACCACGAGGTAAGGATCGAAATGGGAAGGAAGCTGAAATAGACATAAAAACGCCCCAGCCGGTCGGCTGGGGCGTTTTTGACAAAAGCGGAATTACTTCTGAGCGCCAGCGATCTGCGCGGCGACCTCAGCGGCGAAGTCGTCGGCCTTCTTCTCGATGCCTTCACCCTTGATGTAGTGAACGGCGTCAACAAAGGTGACCTTGCCGCCCAGCTTCTTGGCGGCGTCGGCAATGTAGCCGGCCACATCGCCCTTGAAGAGGTCGGAGCGGACGAATTCCTGCTGCAACAGGCAGCTCTCCTTGTAGAAGGCAGCCATCTTGCCGGCGGCGATCTTTTCCTTCACGGCGGCGGGCTTGGAGGCCATCTTGGGGTCGTTGTCCATCAGGGCGACCTGCACGGCCAGTTCCTTGTCCACGTCGGCCTGGGGTACCTGGGACTTGTCCCAGTACTTGGGGTTCATAGCGGCGATCTGCATGGCAACGTTCTTGCCGATCTCGGTGGCGTC
>CAKTKF010000050.1 GCA_934569215.1 uncultured Oscillospiraceae bacterium | reverse complement strand
TCAGATTTTTTCTTCCAGCCAGCGGCGCATGTCCTCCCGGCCTTCCTCGCTCATGGGGAAGGTGGACTCCCCCTCCATGGTGCTTTTTTCATAGCAGTAAAGGCCGTGCCAATATTCCACATGGATGGCGCTCTGGGCAAAGTCCACCTCTTTCGGGTTTGCCATGACCACCTTCGGCTCCGCCCGAAAGCGGAACAGCCCCTTGGAGCCGGTGAAGATGTTGTTCATGGCAAAGGTGTGCAGGGTGGGCAAAAACAGCTCTGCCATGGCTTTACTCCCGGGTCAGCTCTTCCATCTCATCCAGCAGCTCGTCGAACAGCGCCAACGCCTGGTTCACAGGCTCCGGGCTGGTCATGTCCACGCCCGCACCCTTCAGCAGGTCAATGGGAGACTTGGAGCAGCCGCCGGAGAGGAAGCCCAGGTAATCCTTCACGGCCGGTTCGCCTTCCCGCAGGATCCGGCGGGACAGGGCAATGGCAGCGGAATAGCCGGTAGCGTACTGGAAGACGTAGTAGTTGTAATAGAAGTGGGGGATCCGCGCCCACTCCATGGCGATATGATCGTCCACCACCATATCCGGACCGTAGTACAACTCGTTCAGGCGCTTGTACTCGGCGCTCAGCACGTCCGCGGTCAGGGTCTGCCCCTGGGCTGCCATCTGTCCGATGTTCAGCTCGAACTCGGCGAACATGGTCTGCCGGTACAGCGTTCCCTTGAACTGGTCGAGGAAGTGGTTGATGAGGTACGCCCGCTCCTTTCTGTCCGTGGTTTTGCTCAGAAGATACTCCATCAGCAGCGCCTCGTTGCAGGTGGAGGCCACCTCCGCCACAAAGATCACATAATCCGCATCGATGGGGTTCTGATGCTTGTTGGAGAGGTAGGAGTGCAGGGCATGACCCATTTCATGCGCCAGGGTGAACTGGCTGTCCAGCGTGCCGGTGTAGTTCAGCAGCACGTAGGGATGCACCACCGTGCCGGCGGAATAGGCGCCGCTGCGCTTGCCCTCGTTCTGGTATACGTCGATCCAGCGATGGTCGAAGCCGTCCTTCAGAATGGCGCGATAGCCGTCTCCCAGGGGCGCCAGCGCATCATAGACGGTCTGCTTGGCCTGCTCGTAGGGGATGCGCTTGTCCACATCCTTGAGCAAGGGGGTATACACGTCGTAGAAATGCAGCTCCTCCACGCCCAGCAGCTTCTTGCGCAGGCGGACATAGCGGTGCATCTTGTCCATGTTCTTGTGAACCGTCTCAATGAGATTCTTGTAGACGGAGGTGGGGACGTTGGTGGCGTCCAGGGACGCTTCAAAGGCCGTGTCGTACTTCCGCGCCTCGGCGAAGAATTTCAGCTGCTTGTTCTGGGCGTTGAGGATGGCGGCGGCGGTGGTCTTGAAGTCGCCAAAAACGCCGTAGAGATTCTCGTAGGCGCTCCGGCGCAGTACCCGGTCGCCGCTTTCCTCCAGGCTGACGAAGGTTCCCTGGGTCAGAGGATGCTTGTTCCCGTCGGCATCCACGGCGTCGGGGAACTTCATATCCGCGTCGGTGAGGGAGCCGTAAATGGTGTCGGGTGCCTGGGACATTTCTCCCGCCGCCGCCAGCAGCTTTTCCTCCGCGGCGGAGAGGGTATGCGCCTTGCGGCGGCGCAGGTCTGTCAGGAAGCGGCGGTAGCGCTCCAATTCGGGGCAGTCCGCGTAAAACTGCGCCAGCTTTTCGTCGGAAATTGCCATGATCTCCGGGGTATCAAAGCTGCACGCCGCCCCCAGTGCCACCACGGTGCTCATAAATTTACCGGTCATCCCCTGGTAGGCGGCGTTCCGGGTGTCCTCGTCCGCCCGGCGCATACAGTAATTGCCCAGCAGCTCCGCCTTGGCGTTGACCCGCTCCATGTTTTCCAGATAGGCATACAGCGTTTCGCCGCTCTCCCCCAGGCGTCCGGCAAAGGAAGCCAGGGTCTTCCGGCTTTCCTCCAGGGTTGCCCGATCCGCTTCCCAGGCATCGTCGGTAGCGTACAGGTCTTCGATCGCCCATTTGTCCTCCGCCGGAATCTGGTCGCGGCTTGGGATTTTTTTGATTTCTTCCATAATTTATCCTCCTGATTTTTTCTACTATTATACCACACTATCCAAAAAAAGCAACGCCGCTTGCAATGATCGGCGAATTATGCTAAAGTAACCCGCGGTGATGAAAATGAGGAGAGAACGCATTCGAGGCAGTCTGTGTCTGCTGCTGGGTACAACCATTTGGGGCTTTAGCTTTATCGCCCAGAGCGTGGGCATGGATCATATTGGCCCCTTTACCTTTCAGGCCGCGCGGTGCCTGCTTGCCGTGCTGTTTCTGATTCCCTGCGGGTTTTTGCTGGATGCCGGCAAGTGCAGCTTCCGGGAATCCGCAGCAAAATGGAAAGACCCGACGCTGTGGCGGGTGGGGCTGATCTGTGGGTGCGCCCTGTTCGTCGCATCCAGCTTGCAGCAGATCGGCATCGTCTACACCGACGCGGGAAAGGCGGGGTTCATTACCGCCATGTACATCGTGCTGGTGCCGGTGCTGGGGCTGTTTCTCGGGAAAAAGCCGCCCAAAACCACCGTTTTCAGCGTGGCGCTGGCGGTCGCCGGGCTGTATCTGCTCAGCTGCATGGGCGTTTCTCAGATCAACAAGGGCGACCTGTATCTGATGGGCTGCGCCCTGGCCTTTTCCGTGCAGATCACCTGCATTGACCGGCTGGCGGGAAATTTGGACGGTCTGCGCATGAACTGCATTCAGGCGCTGGTGGTTACAGTGCTTTCCCTGCCCTTCATTCTGCTGACGAAGGAATCCGTCAGTTCCTCCGCCATTGCCGCCTGCTGGTTTCCCCTGGTCTTTTCCGGCGTTCTGTCCATGGGCGTCGCCTACACGCTGCAAATCGTCGGGCAAAAGGATCTGGAACCGACCACGGCGTCGCTGATCATGAGCCTGGAATCCGCTTTTGCCGCTCTGGGCGGCTGGCTGATCCTCCATCAAACCATGACAGCCTGGGAGCTGCTGGGCTGCGGCCTGATGTTTGCCGGTGTGGTTCTTTCCCAGCTTCCTGTGGGAATTTTCACAAAGAAAGCTTGACATAGCACAAAAATTGGGGTTGCCAATGGCAGCCCCAATTTTTCTCGTTTACATTTCCTGCCGCCCTTCCAAGGCTCTGGAAAGCGTCACCTCGTCGGCGTATTCCAGCTGGCTGCCCACGGGCACGCCATAGGCAAGCCGGGTCACCTTGACCTCCATGGGTCGCAGCAGGCGGGATATGTACATGGCGGTGGCCTCTCCCTCGGTGTCCGGGTTCGTCGCCATGATGACCTCTCTGACCTCTCCCCCGGCTACCCGGCGGAGAAGCTCCTTGATCCTGATGTCGTCCTGGGTCACATGGTTCAGGGGCGAAATAACGCCGTGAAGCACATGGTAAACGCCCCGGAATTCCCGGCTGCGCTCCATGGCGATGACATCCTTCGGCTCGGCCACAACGCAGATGACGCCCTTATCCCGGGTATCGTCATCGCAGATGGGACATACCTCCCGGTCGGTCAGATTCTGGCAGACGGGGCAGGTGTGTACCTGCTTTTTTGCCTCCAGAATGGCGTTGGAAAATTCCTCCGCGTCCTCCATGGGCAGACTCAGCACATGGAAGGCAAGTCTTTGCGCCGTTTTGCCGCCGATGCCCGGAAGCTTCGCAAACTGATCGGCAAGATTTTGCAGCGCAGCGGGAAAAAACTGCATACCGACTCCTTAGAACAGGCCACCCAGATTCAGGCCGCCGGTGAGACGGGACATGTTGTTCGCCGCCTCGGCGTCCGCCGCCCGCATGGCCTCGTTGACTGCGGCAATGACCATGTCCTGGAGCATTTCCACATCGTCGGGGTCTACCGCTTCCGGCTTGATTTCGATGCCGACGACCTCATGCTTGCCGTTGACGGTGGCCGTGACCATGCCGCCGCCGGATGCCGCCGTGAAGGTCTTGGCCTCCTGCTCCGCCTGCATCCTGAGCATTTCCTGCTGCATCTTCTGCGCCTGCTTCATCATGGACGCCTGATTCATTCCGCCGGGCATACCCCGGAATCCGCCTTTTGCCATAATATGATTCTCCTATCTTGAAAATTCACACGAAAATTATCGTTTGATCGTTACAATATCGCTGTGCGCCCTGCCGAAGTTCATCAACTGCTCCATTCTGGGGTTCGCAGCAGGCTTTTCCGACATATCCACCGTCACCGCCTTCACAGGGCGGGACAGCATTGCCGTCGCCTTTCGGGAGACGACCTCCAGAATTTCCGGCCTGTCCAGCATCTGCGCCGTAAAGCCGTTGCTGCACCGAAGCTCCAGCCTGTCCCCCACCAGTGCGCCCTGAACCGGCGCGTTCGGCGTCACCACAAAAAATCCGGAAACGGGGGGCTTCAGCTCCTTGCGAACTGCCGCCACCAAGTCCAACCAAAAGCCGACGGGGGCTTCGCTTTCCGCCACCGGCGGCGCATCCTGCGCCGGGGGCGCGTCGGCATCATCCGGCATGGGCGGACGATCGTCGTCATAGGGTTTCTTCTCCGGCGCGGCCTTCTCCGCCTTCACGGGAGCCGCCGGGACGAACGCGCCGCTTTTCACCTGCTCTTCCAGGCGGGTGAGACGGGCATTCAGAGCTTTGGCATCCAGACTCAGCTCCGGCTGGCACAGCTCCACAATGCACAGCTCCGCGTCCATGCGGCGGCTGGCGCTTCGGGTGAAGCCGGACATCGTCTCCTGGAGCCGCTCCATCATGCGCACCAGCTCGGCGCTGGACAGGGCTTTCGTCAATTCAAGCGCTTCCTTGTCCGACGCCACGCCGGAAAGCATGGTGATTCCGGCGTTTCCGGCGGTTTTCAGCACCAGAAGATCCCGGGTCAGACAGGCCATCTCGTCCAGCATGGCGCCCAAATCCTTGCCCTCGGTATAGAGCCGGTTGAACAGCTCCAAAGCGTTTTTCGTATTGTGGGCAGCAATATAGCCCATCATTTCCCCGCATTTCCGCTCCCCGGCAATGCCCAGGCAGGCGTATACCCGCTCTGCCGTCAGCTCTCCCGTGGTCGCGGAGGCGCACTGGTCAAGCAGACTCAGGCCGTCCCGCATTCCGCCGTCTGCCAGACGGGCGATCACCCGCGCCGCGCCGTCGTCCAGATCGATATTCTCCTGATAGGCAACGTATTGCAGCCGCGCCGCAATGTCCTCCTGGCTGATACGCCGGAAGGAAAACCGCTGGCACCGGGACAGGATCGTGGCCGGAACCTTATGAAGCTCCGTGGTCGCAAGAATGAACAGCAGATGCTCCGGCGGCTCCTCGATGATCTTCAGCAACGCGTTAAAGGCCGAAATGGAGAGCATATGCACCTCATCGATGATATACACCCGCATTTTCACCTGGGACGGCGTATAAATGGCGTCGTCCCGCAGATCGCGGACGTTGTCCACGCCGTTGTTGGAGGCGGCGTCGATCTCCAGCACGTCCATGCAGGAGCCGGAATCAATGGCCTTGCAGGCTTCGCAGACATTGCAGGGGTTGCCGTGGTCGGGATTCAGGCAGTTGACTGCCTTCGCCAGAATTTTGGCGCAGCTGGTCTTACCCGTGCCCCGGGAGCCGGTGAACAGGTACGCATGGCTCATTTTCCCGGTCATGATCTGGGTTTTCAGGGTCTGCGTCACCGCCATCTGCCCGGAAACATCGTCAAAGGTCTGGGGGCGGTATTTGCGGTATAACGCCTGATAAGCCGACATTGTGCTTCTCCTCTCTGCAAGTCTAAGGCAACACCGCACAATTGTGCCTGCGAGTCTCAGCCGTCTTTTTGCCCCACTTCTTCAGTTTGAAAAACGAGAAATACATACAGTATTCCTTCGTTTTCCAAACTTTGAATTGGGACAAAAATCCTGGCTGAGCCTTCTTGTCAAATTATGCGGTGTTGCCCTAAAAAGCCATCCGGCTCATAACAAGATCGCACACCCACATTTGAACAAGGCGAATACCCGGGCCTGACGCAGTTAGCTCAAGAACGGCAACCCCGCGGCACACGAGAAGATCCGCTTAATGCTGCTTGGTTCCCCACCTGACATGGTTCACGGGATCTCGTTGCGCAAGACCAATCTATCAACACCACTTGCGCAGGTCAGACGATATTCAAACTTGCCCGGGTGTGGGAATTCATCCCTGCTGTAGCGGATTGCAGGTACAGGGCACCGCTATCTCCCCGACTAGTGCGACCTTGTTATAAGCCGGACAGCTCAATACAAGGAAATTGTGAAATTATGGAAACTCTGAGTCAGTTGAGCTTCGACTCGATGAAGTCGGCCAGCTCCTTGAAGGTGGTGATCTGCTGATCCTCCAGATCCAGCTCCACGCCCAGCTCGGACTCCAGATCCATAATCATCTCAACGATATCCAGAGAATCGATGCCCAGGCTTTCAAAGGTAGCATCGGGAGTGATCTCTGCGGGATCCAGCTCCAGCTGCTTGGCCGCGTAGTTAACCAATTTCTCGTACATGGGTAAGCCCCCTCTCAGTATTTTCTGCGGAACTATCTTATGGTATTCTATTACAGGAACCCGCGTTTGTCAATGCCCTGTTTTTACCTAACCGCCATTCCAGCGGCATAGGCCGTTGCCCAGGCGATTTGCAGGTTGAAGCCGCCGGTGTAGGCGTCGCAGTCGATGATTTCTCCGGCAAAATACAGCCCGGTCACAAGCTTGGATTCCATGGTTTTGGGGTCGATTTCCGATACCTTCACGCCGCCGCTGGTGATGATCGCCTCGGACACGGGGCGCTTGCCGGTGATGTCTATGGGGAAGGCTTTCAGCAGCTCCACCAGGGCGCGGCGCTTTTGCTTCGTCAGGGAATTGGCCTGCATGTCCGGGGCAATGTCCAGCCTGCGCAGTACCACGGGAATCATGCTCCGGGGCAGCAGATCCACCAGTGCATTTTCCATGCTGCGGTTCTGATACTGCTCCAGATCCCGCAGAATGCGGGCTTCCAGCTTTTCGCTCTCCAGGGCGGGCTTCAAGTCCAGCATCAGACGGCAGCCCTCCCCTTTTAGGTGGCAGCTCGCCGACAGCACCGTGGGGCCGGAGACGC
>CAKTKF010000049.1 GCA_934569215.1 uncultured Oscillospiraceae bacterium | reverse complement strand
TACCCAGGGGGTGCTGTCCTAAGTGAAGGTAAAGAAGAGACTGGATGTTCTGCTGACGGAGCGGAACCTTGCGGACAGCCGCTCCAAGGCGCAGGCCGTCATCATGAGCGGTCTTGTGTACGTGGACGGCCAGAAGGCCGACAAGCCCGGCGTTTCCTACGAGGAAACGGTGGAAATTGAGGTGCGGGGCGCGGCGTGTCCTTACGTCAGCCGGGGCGGATTGAAGCTGGAAAAGGCGCTGCGGGACTTCGGCGTGAAGACCGAGGGCTGTGTGTGCAGCGATTCCGGCGCGTCCACCGGCGGGTTTACGGATTGTCTGTTGCAGCACGGGGCGAAAAAGGTGTTCGCCATCGACGTCGGCTACGGCCAGCTGGACTGGAAAATCCGTTCCGACCCGAGAGTCGTGGTCATGGAGCGCACCAATATCCGCTACGTCACCCCGGAGCAGCTGGGGGAGCCGCTGGATTTGTCCGTGGTGGACGTGAGCTTTATTTCGTTAAAGCTGGTTCTGCCTGTGATCAAAAATTTGTTGAAACCCACCGGGCAGGTGCTTTGCCTGATCAAGCCCCAGTTTGAAGCGGGGAAAGAGAAGGTCGGCAAAAAGGGCGTCGTCCGGGAAAAATCCACCCACAAAGAGGTGCTGGACAATTTTGTCGCCCTGGCGGACGAGCTGCAATTCAAAATTCTCGGCCTGACCTTCTCCCCGGTGAAGGGACCGGAGGGAAATATCGAATTTTTGGCGCATTTGACTCTGGACGATGTAAACGGCATTCGGCCGGATACGGCGCTGGTGGTGGAATCGGCACATCAGACGCTGGACAAGGGGGAAAATTCATGAAAAATGTCATTCTGACCCCCAATCCCTACCGGGACAGGAACTTCCAGACCATGCGAAACGCCATGCAGATTCTGAGGGACGCGGGCATTCAGCCGAAATTATGCCTGCCCTTTGAGGTAGACCGCAATTACGAGCTGCCGAAAGATCTGCGCTTTTCCCGGCTGGATCGGGAGCTGCCCAATGCCGAACTGGTGATCTGCTTCGGCGGCGACGGCACCATTCTGCACATGGCCAAGGCGGCCACCCGGAGGGGCGTCCCCCTTCTCGGCGTGAACATCGGCACCATGGGCTTCATGGCGGAGCTGGAGAGCACCGAGCTGGAAAAGCTTTCCATGCTGGCCACTGGGGAGTTCACCACGGACAAGCGCATGATGCTGGACGTGACGGTGCAGCGCAACCGGGATATTTTGTTTCACGACATCTGTCTGAACGACGCGGTGATCACCAAGGGGGCGATCGCCAGAATCGTGCATCTTTCCGTAAAATGCGACGGCGTGCAGGCCATGGAGTGCGGCGGCGACGGCGTGATCGTAGCGACGCCCACCGGCTCCACCGCCTACAGCTTTTCCGCCGGCGGCCCCATTGTGGAGCCGGAGGCGAACAACATCATCATTACGCCCATCTGCGCCCATGAGGTGGGCAGCCGGTGCATCGTGGCGTCCGACCGGCGGGTGGTCACCGTGGAAATGGTGCGCAACGCCCGGCGCAACGCCTACGTCTCCGTGGACGGGGGCAGGGCGTTCCGTCTGAATCTGGGCGACGTGGTAACGATTCAGAAATCTCATTTGGAAACGAAACTGGTTCGGCTGAAAGAACGCAGTTTTTATGATGTGGTCAACGCGAAATTTAAGAAAGTGTAAGAGGTGACCGGGTTTGAAATCGAAGAGACAGGCAAAGATCATGGAGATCATCTCCACAACAAACGTGGAAACACAGGAGCAGCTGCTGAAGGAGCTGCAGGAAGCAGGCTTTACCAGCACCCAGGCGACCATTTCCCGGGACATTAAGGAGCTGCGGATCGTCAAAGAGCTGACCAGCTTCGGCACCTACCGCTACACGACGGCGGCAAGGGAGGTACCCAGCGCCTTCACGGGGCGGCTGAACACCATTTTCCGGGAGTGTGTCACCAGCTTTGACTATGCCCAGAACATCATCGTCATCCACACTCTCCCGGGACTGGCCAACGCGGCGGCCTCCGCGCTGGACGCCATGAATATGAACGTGGTGCTGGGGACGCTGGCCGGCGACGATACGGCGGTGGTCATCATGCGGGACACCAACGCCGCCGCCGCATTCTGCGGTGAGATCAAGAGCCTGATAGGCGGCTGAGAGGGGGAGTAACCGTGCTGAGCCTTCTGCATATTGAAAATATCGCGGTGATTGAAAGCGCGGATATTTCCTTCGACGGGGGATTTACCGTCCTCACCGGCGAAACCGGCGCGGGTAAATCCATTGTCATTGACGCGATTTCCGCGATTCTCGGCGAGCGGGCGTACCGGGACATGATCCGAACCGGGACAAATAAGGCCACCGTCCGAGCTGTGTTTACCGGCGTTCCGAAGTTACAGTGGTTCGAGGACAACGGCGTGGAATACGACCCGGAGACCGTCGTCCAACGGGAGATTTTTCTGGACGGGAAAAATGTCTGCCGGGTCAACGGAAGTCTGGTCACCGTGTCCATTCTGCGGAAGCTGGGCATCCAGCTCATCAACATCCACGGCCAGCACGATTCCGCGTCCCTGTTTGACGAGGACAACCACCTGGCTTTCCTGGACGCCTTTGCCGGAAACGAGACGCTTCGGAGCGATTACGGAGAAAAATACGAAGCGGTGGCGAAGCTGCGGCGGGAAATTGACCGCCTGACCATGGACGAAGGGGAAAAGCTGCGCCGCATGGAGACCCTGAAATACCAGATCGCGGAAATTGAAAAAGCGGAACTGGAACCGGGGGAGGACGAAAGATTAGAAGAACGGCGGAAGATTCTGCAAAACGCCGAAAAGCTGAGCAACGGCATGGAAACGGCCGTGGAATGTCTCTACGGCGGGGACGATACCGACGGCGCCGCCGGGCTGCTTGCCCAGGCGGAGTATGCCCTTGCCCGGCTGTCCCGGTTCAGCGACAGCTTCAACGCCCTCCACGAGCGGGTGGCGGATCTCATGTATCAGGTGCAGGACGCCGCCGAGGAGGTTCGGGACGCCCGGGACGGCTTAAGCTATTCCGCCGACGAGCTGGAACAGATCGAGTCCCGGCTGGACGTGATTCACAAGCTGCGCCGGAAATACGGTACGACCTGTGAGGACATCCTGGCCTATCTGGACAGCGCGAGAAAAGAGCTGGACGACATCGAATTTGCCGACGACCATCTGGAACGGCTGAAAGGGAAGCTCCAGAAGGCGGAAAAAGCCGCCTGGGACGCGGCGATCGCCCTCCGGGAAAACCGGAAAGCGGCGGCAAAGGCCATGTCGGAGCGCATTCTGACGGAGCTGACCCAGCTGGATATGCCGAGAGTGCAGTTTTCCTGCGAATTCCGGGAGACGGAGTTGTCTTCCACCGGCGCGGATGCCGTGGCGTTTTACATGTCCGCCAACGCGGGCGAAGCGCTGAAACCCATGAGCAAGGTGGCCTCCGGCGGCGAATTGGCGAGAATCATGCTGGCTATGAAAAACGTTCTGGCGGAAAAAGACCAGGTGGAGACCCTGATTTTCGACGAGGTGGACACCGGCGTTTCCGGTCGGGCTGCCCAGAAGGTCGCTCAGAAGCTGAAAAGCGTTGCCGCCCACAAGCAGGTGCTGTGCGTCACCCATCTGCCCCAGCTGGCGGCGCTGGCGGACAACCATCTGCTTATCGCCAAGCAGGAGCGGAACGGACGGACATACACCTCCGTGACGCCCCTGGACTTGGAGGGCAGAAAGCGGGAGCTGGCACGGATTATCGGCGGCGCGACGATTACCGAAACCACGCTGAAAAGCGCGGAAGAAATGCTGAGAGGATAACGATAATGAATGCAGCGGAAATGTGGGAACGCTTCTGCGAAAAGTCGGGGATAAAGGCGGATTACGATGACTGGGCGTTCGGCGGCGCACCGGACGCGCTGGCGGAGCTTGTCCTGAACGGTATCAAGACCGCTACGGCCTCGGCCTACCCCCTATATGAGCAGGAACAGGAGCCGCTTCCCAAAGCGGGGGACTACAGCGTCATTTTGAACACAAAGGGCGAAGCGGTCTGCATCATCCGCACGACGAAGGTCTATGTCGTGCCGTTCCGGGAGGTCAGTGCCGATCACGCCTTCCGGGAAGGGGAGGACGACCGGAGCCTGGAATCCTGGCGGGAGGTGCACCGGGACTTCTTTACCCGGGAAATGAACGCTGGAGGACTGACCTTTGACGAGGATATGCCGGTGGTATGCGAAGAATTTATGCGAGTTTACCCTTGACAAATTTTGATCCTTTTGTTAGGATAATGCAAGCAACACAGTGATGGGAAGAAGTAAGCGTCCCGATTCCCGCCAGAGAGCTGCCGGTTGGTGCAAGGCAGTGGGGAAAAGCGCCGAAATACCTCCCGGAGTGGCCTTTCTGAAATTTGAAACGCAGAAGTAGGAAAGGACGGGGTTCGCCCGGTACAGCGAGAGGCGTTGCTGGACGCCGTGAGGGCATTTTTCGTGAGAAAGTGCCGAATTAGAGGTGGTACCGCGTATTTTACGCCCTCTATCCGTTGGGATAGAGGGCGTTTTTCCATAAAAAGGAGGGGATACTATGCTGACACGACCCATGGATGTCCTGACCGCGTTTCCCGTGCGGAAAAGCAAACAGCAGAAGCAGGAATTCCGGGATGCGGCGCAGTCTTATCTAAAGCAGTTCGGTTATTCGCCAACCGTCGAAAAGGGAAGCTTCGGCTGCCGGAACGTGGTGATTGGCGACCCGGAGACGGCGCAGTACCTGGTCACCGCCCACTATGACACCTGCGCCCGGCTGCCCATCCCCAATCTGATTGCACCCTGCAATTTCTGGGCGTTTATAGGGTATCAGCTGGTCGTGGTGCTGCTGATGCTCTTTGCCCCGGCGATTCCGGGGGCGCTGGCAGGGCTGCTTGCGGGAAGCTTCGACGTTGGTTATTACGTGTGGTTTCTCTGCGTGTGGGCGATGATCGCGCTGGTGATGATCGGCCCTGCCAACAAGCACAATGCCAACGACAATACCTCCGGCGTGGTCACGCTGCTGGAAATTGCCCGTTCCCTGCCGGAAAGCCAGCGGGGCAAGGTCTGCTTCGTTCTGTTCGATTTGGAGGAAGCGGGGCTGATCGGCTCCGCCGCCTACCGCAAGGCGCATAAAAAAGCGTCGGACGGCCAGCTCGTTCTCAATCTGGACTGCGTGGGAGACGGAGACCATATTCGCTTCTTCCCCACGAAAAAGCTGAAAAAGGACCGGAAAAAGCTGACTTCCCTCTATAAAGCCTGCGGTTATTTTGGGAAAAAGGACGTGCTGGTTCACGAAAAGGGCTTTTCCGTCTATCCCTCCGACCAGGCGAATTTCCCCTACGGCGTGGGCATCTGCGTATTGCGGAAAAAGGGGAAAACCCTGTATTTATCCCGCATCCACACGCCCAAAGACACCGTTCTGGAAGAAACAAACGTCAATATTCTGCGCGCGGCTCTGATCACATTCATCACCTGCGGCGCAGCGCAATAAGAAAGGAAAAATGAAAAATATGAAACTGTATGATGAACTGGTTGCCCGGGGACTGATTGCCCAGGTCACCAACGAGGAAGAAATCCGGGAAATGATCGACAACGGCAAGGCCACCTTCTACATCGGCTTTGACTGCACTGCCGACAGCCTGACCGCCGGCCACTTCATGGCGCTGACCCTGATGAAGCGTCTGCAAATGGCGGGCAACAAGCCCATCGCCCTGATCGGCGGCGGCACGACCATGATCGGCGACCCCTCCGGCCGTACCGATATGCGCAAGATGCTCACCAAGGAGGACATCAACCACAACGCCGAGTGCTTCAAGAAGCAGATGGAGCGGTTCATCGAGTTCGGCGAGGGCAAGGCCCAGATGGTCAACAACGCCGACTGGCTGCTGGATCTGAACTACGTGGAGCTGCTGCGGGAAGTCGGCGCGTGCTTCTCTGTCAACAACATGCTCCGGGCGGACTGCTACCGCCAGCGCATGGAGCGGGGACTGTCCTTCCTGGAATTCAACTACATGATCATGCAGTCCTACGACTTCTACCACCTGTTCCAGCACTATAACTGCAACATGCAGTTCGGCGGCAACGACCAGTGGAGCAACATGCTGGGCGGCACCGAGCTGATCCGCAAGAAGCTGGGCAAGGACGCTCACTGCATGACCATCACGCTGCTGACCGACTCCCAGGGCAAGAAGATGGGCAAGACCGCCGGCAACGCCGTCTGGCTGGACGCCAACAAGACCTCTCCCTTTGAGTTCTACCAGTACTGGCGGAACGTGGGCGACGCCGACGTGATGAAGTGCATCCGGATGCTGACCTTCCTGCCCCTGGAGCAGATCAACGAGATGGATACCTGGGCGGATGCCAAGCTGAACGAGGCCAAGGAGATCCTTGCCTATGAGCTGACCAAGATGGTTCACGGCGAGGAAGAAGCCGAAAAGGCCAGAGCCGCCGCCAAGGCGCTGTTTGTGGGTGGCGGTGATGACACCAACATGCCCACCACGGAAATTTCCGCCGACAAGCTGATGGACGGTAAAATCGGCATTTTGAACTTGATGGTGGCCTGTGGGCTGGCGCCCTCCAACAAGCAGGCGCGGCAGCTGGTGGAGCAGGGCGGCGTTCTGGTCAACGACGAGAAGGTGCCCAGCGCCCAGTTCGCCGTGACGGAGGAAATGCTGAAAGCGGGCGTGAAAATCCGCAAGGGCAAGAAGATTTTCCACAAAGCGGTGCTGGCCTGATGCTGGAACTTGCAGTGGAGACCGACCGGGAAGCGGTGAACCGGCTGGCGCGTCAGGTACACGCCATGCACGTTGCCTGGCGGCCGGATATCTATGAAATGCCCCGGGAAATGTATCCGCCGGAGCGCTTTCGGGAAGCGATCGCGGAGCGGTCTTTGTATGTAGCCCGTCTGCACGGTGCGGTCGTGGGCTATGTGAGCTTGAAAATCCGAAATTACGACGGTCCGGGACTGGTTAAACGGAAGGTTCTGCTGATCGACGAAATCGCCGTTGAGGAGACCCTTCGCGGTCAGGGCATCGGCACGGAGATGATGGGGGATGTCCGCGCGCTGGCAAGAACCTTTGGCTGCACGGATTTACAGCTGGGGGTCTACCCCCAGAATGACGCCGCCGTGGCTTTCTACCGGAAATGCGG
>CAKTKF010000048.1 GCA_934569215.1 uncultured Oscillospiraceae bacterium | reverse complement strand
GGGTACGCCATTGTCGAAACCCTCGAAGTCGATGTTGGCGGTGTCGCCCATTTGGGCGGGACGCTCCACGGTCTCGGTGGAGGCGACGTTCTGCGCCATCCGATCCAGCTCGGCCTGCACCTGCTCGTCTGTGACGGTGACCTCAGCCTTCTCCACTTCCAGACCCTT
The DNA here is from genome assembly GCA_934569215.1 of uncultured Oscillospiraceae bacterium. Classification (GTDB taxonomy): domain Bacteria; phylum Bacillota; class Clostridia; order Oscillospirales; family Oscillospiraceae; genus Faecousia. The sequence continues at coordinate 7,049 of CAKTKF010000048.1, read as the reverse complement.
GTACTGACCCAGAGTGACCTCAGGGTAGACTTCGGTGGTCAGGGTCAGGGTGACGATGTTGTCGTCGCCGATCTGCATATCGGTCAGGTTGGGACGGCCGATGGCCTTGAAATCCTGCTTGGCAATGGCAAAGTCGTAAATCTCGGGGAAAATCTCCTCCAGGCCGTCTTCGTAGAAAACGTGGGCGCCATACATGGCCTCGATCATCTTTCTGGGAGCCTTGCCCTTACGGAAACCGGGGAGCTGAATGCTCTTGCGGGCCTTCATGTAAGCCTTGTTGACGCCGGACTCCATCAGTTCCTTGTCGATTTCGACAACGACGGTAGCCTCGTTGCCTTTTCTTTCGATGCTCTTAACGTTCATTGTAAGTAATCCTCCTAATTGGTTCCCGTGACCGAGACCATTTATTTATAATTGTACAGCCGATATATTCTATCAGAAAAAGAAGAAAATGTCCACACTTTTATGAAAAAAGTTTTGAATAATTGCGCTACGGAATGACCTTGTAAGGCCGGAAACCGGTATAATCCGCCGCGACCAGCCGGAAATCCACCCCGTCCCACAGTCCTTCCATGGCAAGGGCGTGACTTCCTCCGTGCAGATGACCGTAAAAGCAGCGGCTGACGCCGTATTTTTCCAGAAGCTGTAAAATTTCCGGGCATTCGTACCCCCGGTATCGGGGCGGATAGTGGAGGAAAACCATCTTCCGCATGTCCCCCGCCGCTTTCAACGAAGCTTCCAGCCGCAGCAGCTCCCGTTTGAACACCTTTTCGTCATGCTCGCCGGAACGTTCTTCCTCGTAAAACCACCCTCGGGTACCGCAGATGGCGACGCCCTCATATTCATAGCAGTTGTTGTTCAAAAGATTCAGGTTTTCAAAGCCGTTTTCCTGGCAGAATTTTTGGAACTTTGCCGCCGTACTCCACCAGTAATCGTGATTCCCCTTGAGAATGATCTTCCGCCCGGGAATGGCATTGATCCAGGCAAAATCCGCTTTCGCGCCGGATAAATCCAGCGCCCAGCTCAAATCCCCCAGCAACACCGTGGTATCCTCCGGACGGATGACGGACAAGCCGTCTTTGAGCTTGTCCATGTAGCCCACCCAGGCGCCGCCGAAGATGTCCATGGGCTTCGGCGCGCCCAGGCAGAGATGCAGGTCGCCAATGGCATAAAGAGCCATGGAACACCTCCTTAATAGCTGTAGCAGAAGACGTGGGAGCCGATCGTTCCCCAAATCTTCCTGTTTACGGCAAATTTCGCGTAGAAAACCACGTCCTCGGGCAGCACATACGGCCCGTTCAGCGCCCGTTCCACGGCCTTATACTGGGTGTCCGCGGGCTGCGCAAGATACAGATTTTTCACCGCCGTAAACTGATCCTCCGCATATATGATGCTGTTGATGGAAGACTGGAAATTCCCGGATTTCAGGCGGTTGAGGATCACCTCTGCCACCGCCTGCTGCCCCTCAAAGGGTTCGCTCTGTGCTTCCATGAAAATCAGGTCGGCCATCAGCTTCACTTCCGCGTCCGTCAGCTCCAGGCCGGGATAGCGGGATTCCTCGGGAGCCGGTTCCGGCTCGTAGATAAACGGTTCCTCCGGCATCTGCGTCTTGTCATAGATCCACGCGCCCTCGTAGCCCGCGATCAGCTTGCCGTCGGGGAAGCCGTTTTCCAGCAGCTCACCCACGCCCCAGGCGCTGTAATCCCTGTCATCCGGGTCAAGCACCCGGATTTTCCCGTCTTCGGTCACACCGGTCAGGACAATGAAGTGGTTTCCTCCCGGAAACACCGACCTCGACCCCATCAGCGCAATGGCCACCTTCCCTTCCCGGACGGCTTTCAGCGCTTCGTTCACATTCAGCGCCCGTTTCCAGGGAATCTGCATCAGATCGGACACCTTTTCCAGCCGCCCGTAATGGCTTCCGCCGTACTGCACCGCGTAATCGGCGATATCGGCTGGGCTGTAGACATGGTCGGTCATATAGGTCGCAACCATGGCCAGCGCGGCGACACTGCTCCCGCTGGTTGCAATCGTGCCGTTGCCGTACCGAATGTCGGGATATTCCGACTGATGGTAGTAAGGAACCGCATCAATCGTAACCTTCGGTGCTTCCGTCTCTACGGGGACGGTCTCCTCCGGCACAGTCGTTTCCGCCGCCGTTTCCTCCGGGACGGTTTCCTCCGTGGGAACCGTCGCAGCTTCGGTCTCCGGCAGTTGGGTCTCGGCCGCTGCCGTCGTTTCCTCCGGAGCGGCATCCACGGACGCTTGCCGTATGCATTTGTACGAGAAAAACGCCGCCGATACCAGCGCAATGGCGATAACCACGATCAGGCAGGCTGTCTTTATATATCGGGTCATTTGCATCCTCCAATGGGGGAATTTCTGTCTTTTACAAATATTGTTCCAGCGCGTCCTCAGAAACGCCGAGGGCATTCGCTACCGTTCCGGCATCGCAGATGGGGCTTTTCTCCGCCAGCACCAATGCATGGCAGCTCTCCCCTGTCCTGCCCCGGAAATCCAGCAGTCCCGCGTAAGCAAGAGCGGCGTAGGGCGACAGCAGATACCCCGCAGAACCGCGAATACCGGAAATGGTAGAGATCATCCGGCGGCTGCTGACCACACTAATATCCAGCCCCTCTCCCAACCGGGAAAGTACGCTGTCTCTCGGGCAATACATCCCACCCCGGCGGCAGGCATCCAGATAAATGTCCACCTCCGGCAGGCCGCCGCAGGCATAAATCAATCGTTCCAGCCCCGCAGGCAGCGTCACATCCGCTTCCGGCGTACCGGTAGGAACACTAACGGTGTCCGTGCGGAACTGACCGTGATGGATCAGATTCCACAGATTCCCGTTTTCGTTGCAGCAGCAGATAATATTCCCGATGGGCAGCCCCCACGCCCGAGCGTACCATGCGCTCATGGGCAGGTCAAAATTGCCGCACACCACGGAAATATCCACGCGCTTTTCATGCTCCGTAATTCCCGCCCGGGCAAGCTCGCCGAAAATGCCGAACAGCACGGCGATTCCCACGGCGGTTTTCGCCCAGCCGCCGTCTGCACCCGGGCAGCCGCCCCGCAGCTGCTCCCCCAGAATGTGTACCAAATGGTCAAACGTCCATTCTGGGTTGTGCCAGCACTCCCCGGCAATGATCCGCTGGGGCAGGTTCACTAACCGGACGGGATAGCGCCCGACGCAGAATTCCACATCCCACCGGGTCAGCTTCGTGTTGAACAGCCGGTTCAGCACTTCGGCAACGCACTGATGAAAGGATTTTCCCTTCAGCGCGTCGATCTCCTCCCGGGAAAAAACAGGCTCCCGGAACGGCACATACAGTCCGCCGTCCGGCCCCCGGTTTTCCCGCAGGACACGCTGGGCGGTGTAGGCGTCCCGGTTATTTCGCGTGGTCACATACAGCACATTCCATCACTCCAATGGCATTGTTCCAGAAAATGTTGCCCACCGTCTTTTCATCCAACCCGCGCTCCAGCAGACGCTGGGCAAGGGCAGGCCAGCTCTGGACGCCCTCAAACCCGGCGGGCATTTCGGAAATTCCGTCCAGATCGCCGCCCAGGGCAATGTGCTTTCCACTGGGGTCAAGCTCCATAAAATGAAGAATATGGTCGCACATGGTGTCCAAGGTGGGCTTCTCCCCGGTGAACTCCGCGCAGACGTTGTACCCGGCCACGCCGCCGGTCTGGACGATGGCGCGGAACATATCGTCCGTCAGGTTGCGGCTGTTGTTCCAGACAGCGCGGCTGTTGGAATGGGTGGCAACGATGGGAGCCTGGGTGATATCCATAATATCCCAGAAGCCCTCGTCGCTGATATGGCTGACATCGATCAGCATTCCCAAGCGCTGGGCTTCTTCCACATACGCCCGCCCCTGATCGGTCAATCCGCCGCCGGTCTCATGGGAGCCGGTGAGGGGATTCTTTTCGTTCCAACCGAGGCTAGAGATACGGAAGCCGATGAGCCAAAGACTGCTCAGCAGCTCCGGGTCGTATCCGATTCCCGCCGTCCCTTCCAACGTCAGGATGGCGGACATCTTCCCGTTTTTCCGGTTTTCTTCAATTTCCTTCGGGGAATAGGCAATGGAGATCAAATCCTTGTTCTTGTCTATTTCCCGCTGAAGCGTGGCGATTTCCCGCTCAAAAGCGACGACGGGCGACACATGATGACGTTTCTCCATAAAGGGCGTGGTGAAACAGGCGAAGCACTGGGCATAGCCCCCCAGCCGGGACGCCCGCTCCAGGTCGATATGGAAGTCGTTCTTCCGCAGGCTGCCCGCCTGGTTCATGTCGTCGCCCAAAAGTGCCAGAACCGTGTCACAGTGCAGATCAATCACAGGAAAATTCATTGAAAGGCATCCTCCAAATGGTGAATTTCCGGGTGAAGCGTCTGGGTTCCATCCGGTGCATAGATTTCAATAACGTCAAACCTGGGCTGCAAATCCGTAGGGGTTTCGGATAAATACAGCGCGGCGGTGGTGCGGATCCTGTCCTGCTTTTTCCGGTCGACATACTCCATCGCCCGGGCAAAATCCGCCGATTTCCGAAGTTTTACCTCCACAAATACCAAAAACGCTTTGTTTTTGACGATCAAATCGATTTCCCCGAACCGGCAGCGGTATCCGCTGGCCACGACGGTATACCGCTTTTTCCGCAGATATTCCGCCGCCAGCGCTTCGCCCCAAGCGCCTGTCAGCTTACTTTTCCCCATAGAACTTTTTGAGGAAGCTCATCCGGTGAATGGGACAAGCGCCATAGGCGCGGAGGGCGTCGTAATGCGCCCGGGTAGGATAGCCCTTGTGGATGTCAAAACCGTACTCGGGGTACTGCTTCGCCATTTCCAGCATAAAGTCGTCCCGGGAAACCTTGGCAAGCACCGACGCCGCGGCAATATTGGCGCTGAGACTGTCCCCCTTGACCACGGTTTTCACAGGTAGCCCGAAATCCTTTTCCCGGTTTCCGTCGATCAGAACAAGGTCGGGCTTTACGGCAAGCTGCGCAAGCGCCCGCCCCATGGCAAGAAACGTGGCCTGCAAAATATTGATCTCGTCGATTTCCTTCTCCGTGGCAAAGCCGATCCCGTAGGCGATTGCCTGTTCCTGAATGATGGGGAACAGCTCCCGGCGTTTTTTGTCCGTCAGTTTTTTACTGTCCGTCAGGCCGGGGATATCCAGATGGGGCGGCAAAATCACCGCCGCCGCGTACACAGGGCCAGCCAGCGGCCCGCGCCCCGCCTCGTCCACGCCGCAGATCGTCCCCACGCCGCCGGAAAAGAATCCATCTTCAATTTCCCACATTTTTCCGTCGCTCATACCATATCCTCCGGCATTTCCAGAGTAAAATTACCCAATTTTCCGCTTCTGAATTCATCCAGCAGGACTTTTGCCATCCGTTCGGTGTTCACTTCCCCGCCGGAGACCAGATACCCCCGCTTCCTTCCGGCCATTTCCAGCAGCTGCCAGCCGGGCGTCCCCTCCGGCGCTTCCACCTTGTATCGCTCCAGCAGGGTCTGAGGGTAAAATTTGTGCAGCAGCTCCATCAGGCGGTTCATGGAAATGATGCCGGTCTTTACCAGACCAGTATACACCAGAGAAAACGCCGTTTCCAGTCCCACAATGCCCATGGCGCTCTTTTCCAGTCCCCGGCTTTTTTCCTCCGGGCTGTGGGGGGCGTGATCTGTTGCGATCATGTCGATGGTGCCGTCCGCCAGCCCTTCCAGCAGGGCTTCCCGGTCGGCCTTGCACCGGATGGGCGGATTCATTTTGAAACGGCCGTCCTCTTCCAGCATGGAATCGTCCAGCAGCAGGTAATGCGGACCGGTCTCACAGGTGACGTTCAGCCCCTCCGCCTTGGCCTTGCGAATCAGCGCTACGCTCTCCTTCGTGGAAATGTGGCAGACGTGGTAGCCGCAGCCCGTCTCCCGCACCAGCTCCAGATCCCGCTGGATGGGCCGCCACTCGCTCTCGGAGCAGATACCCCGGTGGCCATGAGCTTTGGCGTAAGCGCCGTCGTGGATATAGCCGCCGTGCAGCAGGCTGTTGTCCTCGCAATGCGCCACAATCAGCTTGCCCAGCGCCTTGGCGCGCTTCATGGCCTCCCGCATCCTGTCCGGGTTCTGGACACCCTTGCCGTCATCGGAGAAAGCCACTACATAGGGGGCCATGGCTTCCAGATCCGCCAGCGTCTCCCCCTTTTCCCCCTGCGTAATCGCGCCGTAGGGCAGGACCCGCACCACCGCGTCCTTTTCGATGGCATCCAGCTCCGGTCGGAGGTTTTCCAGGCTGTCCGGCACCGGGTTCAGGTTCGGCATGGCACACACCACGGTATAGCCGCCATGGGCCGCCGCTAAAGAGCCGCTGCGGATGGTTTCCTTATAAGAAAAACCCGGCTCCCGAAGATGCACATGAACATCAACGAAACCGGGTAGAATCACGAAAGAGGAAGCATCAACGCCAATGGGAGAAACACCACCGCCCAAAGAAACAGAAACATCGCTGCGGGAGAAAACGCCGTTCCGGAACACCTGCGTATTTTTAAATACCATCGCCACGAGGATCGCTCCTTTCCAAAAATCTCTAAACTTTCGATAGGATACCATGAGCCGCGCCTCCTGTCAAGGGTCTTTTTGCACAAGAGGTACGACCTTTTCCGTGTGCAGTTTGGCTGTCCGGCATTTTGACGGAATTTGGCGGATTTCCGCGGTTTTTCTGGTTCACTCCTGCAAAAAGGACGCCCTGCTTTTCGGCAGGGCGTCCTTCGGTCTTTGTAGTTTTATCACGCCATGGCCTTGGCGGATTCCTCCAGCTTGGCGATCAGCTCCTGATACTTGGCAACTTTCTCCCGCTCGGCGTTCACCACGTTTTCAGGCGCATGGGCCACAAACTTCTCGTTTGCCAGCTTTCCCTCGGTGATCCGCAGGCCGTTGCGGGCCTTTTCCAGCTCCTTGGCGATGCGCTCCCGCTCCGCCGCCAGATCCACCAGCTCGCTGAGGGGCAGGTAAGCGGTGGCGTCATGGGTCACCACGCTGATCTGGCCGGTGA
>CAKTKF010000047.1 GCA_934569215.1 uncultured Oscillospiraceae bacterium | reverse complement strand
GCATGGGAGTATGACGAAGAAACCGGTATGTATTATCTGCATCTGTTTTCCAAAAAACAGCCGGATCTGAACTGGGATAATCCGAAAGTCCGGGAAGAAGTATTTGACATGATGAACTGGTGGCTGGAAAAAGGAGTAGATGGATTCCGTATGGATGTGATCAGCCTGATCGCCAAAGCCCCCGGCCTGCCCGACGCCAGCGGCTCAGGCTACGCTTTCCCGGGTGAGCATACGGCCTTCCAGCCGGCGCTGCATTCCCATCTGCGCGAGATGCGCAAACGCTGCTTTGACGGCCGGTATTGTATGTGCGTAGGCGAAACGACCTGCGTCACTCTGGATAATGCGAACAGTGTCGTCGGGGACGGGAGAGAACTGGACCTGCTGTTCCAGTTTGACATCATGGACATCGACGGCGAGAACGGAAAATGGAACGTGATCCCCTTTTCTCTGAAAAAGTTCAAGGCGCTGACCGCCGCGTGGCAAAGCACACTGGACTGGAACACGCTGTTCTGGAGCAACCACGACCAGCCCCGCATCGTGTCGCGCTGGGGCTGCACCGCATCGGAGACGCTCCGGCAGCGGAGCGCCAGAATGCTGGCTGTGGCCATGTATTTGCAGCGGGGGACGCCCTTCATTTATCAGGGTGAGGAGATCGGCATGACGAATTATCCCTTTGCCGATGCCTCGCAGCTGCGGGACATTGAAAGCCTGAACCTTCTGAAAGAGGCAAAGACGGACGCGCAAAAGGCGTGGGCGTGGAACGGCATCCGGCACAAGGGGCGCGACAACGCCAGAACGCCGATGCAGTGGGATGGCACGGCGAATGGAGGCTTCACCACAGGAACGCCCTGGATCGCCGTAAATCCCAACGCCGTCGAAATCAATGTACAGCGCGCCCGGGAGGACGAAAACTCCATCCTGCACTTTTACCGTCGCCTGATTGCCCTGCGCAAAGGAAGTGACATCCTCAAATGGGGCAGCTTCCAGCTGCTCGTCCCCGATGACCCGCAGCTTTTTGCCTACCGCAGAAGCCTTGATGGGGCGGACATTACGGTCTGGTGCAATTTCAGCCCCGACCCCTGCCAGCTTCCCCAGCCGGTCACCGGATCGCCCCTGCTCTCGGAAGCCCTGACCCACACCACACTTGCCCCCTACGGCTTCGTGGTCATTTCCGGGCAATGACAATCCCGGCGTGATAACAGATTTGGGGTGAATTTCTCTGTTATAGGTCAATTCCGGCAGGAATTCGGGTAAAAAGTGAAGCAGATGTTTTTTGAAAAGAAAGAGCCGAAATTTTCTGTAACTTCAGCACAGAAAATCTCGGCTCCTTCTTTTTAAACTATTGAATATCAAAAGATAAACACAGATATTCCCAGTACAGTTTGTTCTTTCATACTATTTCTCGATAAAATGGTTAACACCATTTTATCCTGCGAATTCTTCGCAGGCCGCCGGTAGCGGCGAGAAATGTATGGACTTATGTTTTTTGCGGCTACGCCGCTGGCTGCTGAAACAGCAGCCAAATAAAACGGTTTTTAACCGTTTTATTAAAAACTAGTATCAGACGTCAGCTTTTCAGCAGCGAAAGCAGTTCTTCGGAAGACATAGTCAGGATTCTGGTCTCCTCGCAGCCGGATATTGTGTCCAATAATGCGGCCTTCTTTTCCTGAAGCTCCAGAATTTTTTCCTCGATGGTGTCCTTCGCTATCAGCTTATAGACCTGTACGTGCGCCTGCTGGCCGATGCGGTGGGCGCGGTCTGTCGCCTGATCCTGCGCCGCCTGGTTCCACCAGGGGTCAAAGTGGATCACGATATCCGCCGCCGTCAGATTCAGACCCGTGCCGCCTGCTTTCAGGGAGATGAGAAAGACCGAAGCCTCGCCTGCGTTGAAGGCCTTGACCATGGAAGCGCGCTTTTCCTTGGGCGTCGAGCCCTGAAGGGTGAAGCTCGAAATATGCAGCGCGTCCAGCCGCGCACGCAGCCGGTCGAGCATGGAGGTGAACTGCGAAAACAGCAGGATCTGGTGGCCGTTTTCCACCATCGCTTCGCACAATTCCACGCAGGCGTCCAGCTTGCTCGCCGGGCCGTCGTAATTTTCAAAGCAGAGCCCCGGATCGCAGCACACCTGCCGCAGCCGGGTCAGCGCGGCGAGAATTTGCAGCTTGCCCTGCCCATCGCCGAGACCTGCAACGGCGGCCTGCACACAGGCGTAATAGAGCTTCTGCTCCTCCTCATACAGAGAGATCTTCCGGACATGCTCTTCCTTGGGCGGAAGCTCTTTGAGCACATCCTTTTTCAGCCGCCGCAGTATAAACGGCTGCACCAGCCGCCGCAGATGAGACTCGGCATCCGGGTCTTTGGACTTGAGGATCGGCTTTTCCAGCTTTTCGCGGAAAGCGTGATTTGTGTAGAGATACCCTGGCATGAGGAAATCAAACAGGTTCCAAAGCTCGCTGAGCCGGTTTTCAATGGGCGTTCCGGTCAGCACGAACCGCTGCCGGCACGAAAGGCGCTTGACGGCCTTGGACGCGAGCGTCGAGGCGTTTTTGATGTGCTGGGCCTCGTCGAGTACGCAGCAGTAAAATTGCAGCGTCGTATATGCTTCGATGTCCTGCCGGATGAGTTCATAGGAGCTGACCCATACGTCATATGTCGCTGCTTCCGCGCGCAGACGTTTGCGCTCGGCGGCATTTCCCAAAATCAGCTGACAGCGCAAATGCGGGGCGAATTTTTGCAGCTCGTCGCCCCAGTTGTAGATCAAAGATGCCGGGCAGACGACAAGACTCGGCGCGCCGACGGTTTTCTGGGGAAAGGACGATAAAAAAGCAATCATCTGAAGCGTTTTGCCGAGCCCCATTTCGTCCGCGAGAATGCCGCCGAAGCCATAGCCCTCCAGCGTTTTAAGCCACTGATAGCCGGTCTGCTGATACGGCCGGAGTTGTGCGTGCAGCTCCGATGGCAGAGCGTAGTCGCTCTCGGAGATCGTCTTGAAATTGCGGATCATGCTGCGTAGCCGGCTGTCGCGGCTGACCCGGATGCCGTCGGTTCCCGACAGCAGCTCGTCAAGATACAGCCCACGATAGGCCGGAAGCGTCGCTTTCCCGCGGGCCAGTTCCCGGTCGGAGAGCTGGAGCATCTGCGCCATTTCCGCCAGCTTTTCACACGACGAGCCGTCCAGTTCCAGATACCGGCCGTCCGGAAGCCGGTGATATTTTCTGCGCAGCAGCATACTCCGGTAGAGCTCCGAAAGCTCCTCGGGTGGATAGCCGCCGGTGTCCAGCGTCAACGTCAGAAGCCCATCGGAAACGGAAAGGCCGATGCTGGCCGGTGCGGGCTGGAGGCGCTTGCGGTTCAGGCGGTCGCTGAAATAGACCTCGCCTCTGCGGCGAAAACCGTCGATGGCACCCGTGAGAAAGTCATACGCCGCGTCCTCGCCCTGCAAAACAAACTGCCGATCCTGCTGCTGAAAATAGCGCCGGACGAACAGCAAAGCGGCACCTTCTTCCTTTTTGTTTCGCCGTACGCCGTCGGGCTCGGCGGTATCGTCAAATGCGATCGAATGCGTGTCGTACCGGAAGACCGGCTTGACAAGCAGTGAGTCCTGCTCCATATCAAAATAGAAGCAGACCGTGCAGGGGTCGGGGATGTAGCTTTGAAAAAGCTTCTGCGGATCTTCGACCTCGACCTGTTCGCCGAGCGCCGGCAGCACGCAGCCGCAGAAGGTCGGAAGATCCTTCTTCTCCAGAAACATGGTCTGCTGTCCGGATTCGAGCAGCGGGTAGATCTTTTCCCGAAACTCGCCTGAGCAGCGTAAAAGCGTCCCGCCGCTGAGGGCGTATAAGCTCCGATGGCTGCCGAAAAAGCGGTAGGAGCAGGGCGTCTGAACCGTCAGCCGTGCGCCGCCGCCTTCTTCCGCGATCAGAAGACGAACCTGGGGGTCTTTTTGCATGAGCGTGAGCGGGCGGGAGCCTGCATAATCTACCGGTGCGTCGGATAAAAGATCGAACCACCGGTCAAAGGAATCGCCGGTCAGTATGATCTCGTTTTTTCGATAATCCGGAGGCTCATAGCCCATATAGTGAGAAGAACTGAGTGAGCGGTACCTGTCGTATTCGTTCATCAAAAGCCGGATCATCGCCTGCGCCTTCGGATCAAACAGCGCAAGGTCATGCGTCAGCGTCAGTCCTTTTCCGTAGACGACCGTCCGGTGCTGATCCACATTGTAAAGAAAATCCCGGATATTCTGCACGATGTACAGCCGGTCATACCCGACGCGAAGGGAAAACGAGGGATATTCGCTTCCATACCCGTCGCGCAGCACCGCACACAGGCGGATGGGCTGCTGGGAAGGGTCGGCCGATTCCTGCGAAATTTGCAGATAGCGCTGGAGCATCCGCCGTGCATACCGGTCGCTGCTGGGCGCACACGTGCGCGGCGGCTCGCTGAGGAAGGCGATCATGGCGGCGGCAAGGTGCTTGCAGCGGCCAACGTCGGCGAAGCGCGGGCAGGAGCAGCTGATGCGCACTCGGCTGTCCTTTCTTCTGATAAACTGCACCGCGTAGTGCTTGCTGCCATGGACGGTGCAGCTGACGTTCAATTCCGTATCGGTTTTCGAACACTGCATATCCGTGACCCGACCCTGCCGGTAGTATTCCATCCCGCGTTCATAGTCGGTGGTGGAAAACAATGATTTTACCTGATTCAGATCCATCCGGACACTCCATTCTACGCTTCGCCTGAAACGGGTCCAAAACGCCCAAACTTTGCCGCTTCGCGTCTTTTTGTTCAGTATAACAGATAACCGCAGAAAAATCTATAGGCAGCACACCGCAGGCACGGAAATCAATTTTGCAAAACCCTGCAAAGATACTCCGGTTCAAGAAGACAATCCGGCATTATGTGCGATATTGGCTGCTTGGTGTTGGTTTCTGCTTTGTAGCGCTTGAGCAGGGACAGCGCAAACTTTCGTAACAGGTTCGGATTTTCTTGTGCAGTTTTGTTCGCAATCGTGGACATTCGCCGCCGTTGCCTCTACCGTATGCACCAATTCGCTGTCCATTGAAAAACCTTTTTGGAAAAGCGGGAAAACCTTCAAAGCAATATGCACAACTCAGAACCTGCGTTTTCGTCAATTTGCCGAATTATATGTGCATATATTTCGCAAATCCAGACACCAGTCATCAAATTGCGACAAAGTATGAAATGAAATTCCGTGTCGGTGGACAGGCATTGACATGACCGTTTCGTAATGCTAAACTGATACCATCCCAGTAAGGAACCCAAACACCCGAATAAAGAAAAGGAGGATGCTATGAAGAGAATTCTTGTATTGCAGCTGGCTGCCGGCATGGTTCTTTCCATGTGTGCCTGCGGTACCGGATGAAACAACACTGTGCAATCTCCGTCACCTTTTGGAGGAAAACGGCGTGAACAAGCTGTTATTTTGACGCCATCAACCGTGTTGCGGTGCAAATTGGCTATAGGATGAAGGGCAGAACCATCGTAGGCGCTGCAATCATTAACGTACCCAGCACCACGAGGAACGCACAAAAAGCCCGCGAACCGGAGACGCACCAGACAAAGAAGGGGAATGAATGGCGTTAGCCTGAGAGAGGGACGGCCTGCCCTTTTTCAGAGATTAGTGATTGAAAATGCACGAAATCCATGTAAATTAAGGATTTTTTACACTCTGTATTCTGCAATAGCCTAAATAGCAAGAATGGCAGAATATGGGGTTATTTATTCAGATAGACCCTAAAACGTCTGCGCAACAGCATAATGATTTAAACGATCGAAAAGGAGCGAATTTCTCATGGCAAAGCGCAAAAATGTACTGCTGATTCTGTCTGACCAACAGCGCATGGATACGATCAGCGCCTATGGAATGAATGATATCTGCAAGACCCCGCACATTGACCAGCTTGCGGCTGAGGGCATGAAATTCAGCAACGCGTATACCCCGTCCGCCATCTGCGCCCCCGCCCGCGCCAGCGTGATGACGGGGCTTTATCCCCACAAGCACGGTGTGGTGGACAACTTCACCAACATTAAGGAGGGTACCCCTCTGCTGGGTGACTGCATGCACGACGCCGGCTATTTCTGCGGTTACGCGGGCAAGTGGCACGTTACCCACAACAAGGAGCCGGAGGAGTGCGGCTTCGACATCGGCAAGCCCTTTATGGGCTACGGCTTTCCTGGCAGTCTGGTGTTTCCCAGCCTGGTATTCCACGCGCCGCCCGACAACAAGCCGAACTACTATGAGCTGTACTTAAAGGAAAACGGATTTGAAAATGTGGATGTCTCCCACGGGTTTATGGGCGACAACCCCGCCCTTCAGAGCCAGGAGATGTTCTGCAAGCATGAAGGGCCTGTGGAAAGCACCATCGAGTACTTCGTGGCTCACGAGACAAACCGGCTGATTGACAAGGCCAAGGAGGAGGAAAAGCCCTTCTTCATCTGGGCCAACTTCTGGGGACCCCATTCCCCCAGCATCGTCCCTGAGCCCTATTATTCCATGTATAACCCTGCCGACATTCCCGAGCATCCCAGCTATTGCGACGATTTGCTGGATAAGCCCTATGGGTACTATCTCAGTGAGAAGATGTGGGGCTTGGGCGACTACGGTTGGAAAGGCTTTCAGGAGATTGCTGCCCGCTACTACGGCCACTGCACCATGATCGACGATATGGTAGGCATGATCGTGGACAAATTGAAGGCCGAGGGCCTGTACGATGACACCATCATCATTTACAGCGCCGACCACGGAGACTGTCTGGGCGCGCACAAGCTCATTGAAAAGGGCGCCTTCACCTTCGACGAGATCTACCACATCCCCATGGTGGTCAAGGGCGCCGGCAGCAAGGACAACGACAGCTTCGTCTACCTGCATGAGATTATGCCCACCATCCTGGATGTGGCGGGCGTCAAGCCTCCCCGCCCGGTGGACGGCGAGAGCATCCTGCCCCTGATGATGGGTCAGCGGGAGAGCAACGGCCGCGAGGAGGTGTTCTGCGAGTTTCACAACCACTTCTACGTTCACCGTCAGCGCATGGTCCGGGATCTGGACTATCAGTTCACCTTTAACGAGAGTGAGCGCGGCGAGCTGTACGATTTGAAAAAGGATCCCTATCAGCTGAAAAATGTCTGCTACGATCCCGCCTATGCCGAGGTCAAAAAGCAGTACATGGATAAGATGTCCAAATATCTCAAGGCGCTGAATGACCCCGCAAGCACCTGGTTCCACCGCATCAAGGAATTTTATTAAGGCAACACCGCGCAATTGCGTCTGCGAGCCTCAGCCG
>CAKTKF010000046.1 GCA_934569215.1 uncultured Oscillospiraceae bacterium | reverse complement strand
TTCTGCATGAACCCCAAGGGTGCCGTGGTCAACGAAAACACCAACGGCATCATCACCGTCAACGGCCACAGCTACGAAGACCCCGCCCGTCAGACCTCCAACACCAATTTTGCCCTGCTGGTTGCAAAGCATTTTTCCGAACCCTTCAAGGATTCCAACGGCTACGGCGAGTCCATCGCCCGTCTCAGCAATATGCTGGGCGGCGGCGTCATCGTCCAGCGTTTCGGCGACCTGATCCGTGGGCAGCGGTCTACTCCCAAGCGCATTGCAGAATCCTTCGTCACCCCCACCCTGGACGCCACCCCCGGCGATTTGAGTCTGGTTCTGCCCAAGCGGATCCTGGACGGCATTATCGAGATGCTCTACGCCCTGGACAAGGTCGCCCCCGGCACCGCCAATGATGACACCCTGCTCTATGGCGTGGAAGTCAAATTCTACAACATGGAAGTGGCCGTGGACGAACATTTGCAGACCCGGTATCCGGGGCTGTACGTCATCGGCGACGGCAGCGGCATCACCCATTCCCTGTCCCATGCCTCCGCCAGCGGCGTCGCCGTGGCGCGGAGAATCGCGGAGTAACACATCTATATATTATAAGGAGGGCGGATCCCATGAAAGCACTGGCCTATTACGACGGCAAGATCGGCGCACCCGAGGAACTGACAGTCCCCTTCAATGACCGTGTCCACTTCTTCGGCGACGGCTGCTACGACGCCGCCATGGCGGCAAACGGCACCATATTCCTGTTGGAAGACCATCTGGATCGGTTTTACACCAGCGCCCGGCTGCTGGATATCCACATTCCCATGGAAAAGCAAGCGCTGGGCGAGCTTCTTACCCGGCTGACGCGGCAGGTGGAGGGCGAGACCTGCTTCGTATACTGGCAGGTGAGCCGCGGCGTGGAAAAACGCAGCCACACCTATTCCGAGAATCTGCCCGGCAAGCTGTGGGTGCTGATTCGTCCCCAGAAGCTCCCCAACCCCAACGTCCTCATCCGTCTGAACGATGAAGAAGACACCCGCTTCTTCCACTGCAACATCAAGTCTCTAAATTTGCTTGCCAATGTGATGACCGCCCAGCGGGCGCACCGCGCCGGATGCACGGAGACCGTGTTCCACCGGGGCGACATCGTCACCGAATGCGCCCACTCCAATGTTTCCGTTCTGAAGGACGGAATTCTGTACTCCCACCCCAACGACGAGTTTATCCTCCGGGGCATCGCCAAGACCCACATGATCCGTGTCTGCTACCGGCTGGGGATCCCGGTGCTGGAGAAGCCCTTCACCCTGGATTTTTTGAAATCCGCCGATGAAATTCTTGTAACCTCCACCACCAAGTTCTGTCTTGCCGCCGATACACTGAACGGCCTGAGCGTGGGCGGGAAGGACGCCGCCACCCGCGTCGCCATCCAAAATGCAGTCCTTCAGGACTTCCGGGACTGCACAGGCTTTGCAGGGCAATGGATTTAATCGAAAAAAGTCACCTGCTGCAACCGCTTTGCGCGCACGCCGGTACTCCGGCGTGCGCCCTTTTGTAACGCCGGTCAAGGACGTTTGCTTTTGCTGTATGAACATTTTTTTATGTTTCTGTTACAAAAATTTGCGAATATATCGAGACATATCATGAAATCTGCCACTTTACTTGAGACGGAAAATATGTTAAAATATCACCATTCTTTTATATTTTGAATTTTTCAATTTTGGAAAATTCATTTTGGGGCAATCGCCCCCCACCGTCTCCTGTAATATGGCGTCCGCCATTTTATAGGCTGTCTCCCGGTGCTGTTTTAAGACCGACGCTATGGAAGAAGCATCGGAGGAAATCGCTTCGGGGATCGCCCGTACCGACTGTTTTTCAAAGCAGAAATGAAGAAAGGAATGATCACTATGCAAACCATGAAACGATTTCTCGCCTTCGCCCTGGCTCTGACCATGGTCTTCGCGCTGGCAGCCTGCGGCGATAAATCCGGCGCCACCGACAGCACCGCGGCAGCCCCCACTGCGGCCGCCGTGACCGAGAACGCGGTTTACAGAACACTGTACGCCTCCGAAGTCACTACGCTGAACTATCTGATCACCGGCCAGACCAACGAGCTGAACATCGCCGCCAACGTGGTGGATTGCCTGGTGGAATACGACTCCTACGGCAATGTAGAGCCTGCTCTGGCTACCAGCTGGGAGCAGAATGAGGACGCTACCGTCTGGACCTTCCACATCCGCGAGGGTGTGAACTGGGTCGATAAGGACGGCAAGGTTGTTGCCCCCGTCACTGCCAATGACTGGGTTTCTTCCGCCCACTACGCCTGTGACGCCAATAACGGATCCGACACCTTCTATACCATGAGCGGCGTTATCGCGGGCGCCGACGCCTACTATGACTGGACCGCCTACCAGATGGCTCTGCCCGATGCCACCGACGGCACCGATGACGACGGCAACGCCGTGAAGTTCATCACCAACGAGGATGGCGAGCAGGAAATTCTGGAGGAAGTCCCCGAGGCTTCCATTGACGATATCGGCGTCAAGGCGCTGGACGAATATACTCTGGAATTCACCCTGGAGTCCTCCCGCCCCTACTTCCTGTCCATGGTTTCCTTCGGTCCCTATATGCCCGTGTACGGTCCCTTCCTCGATGAGTGCGGCAGCAAGTTCGGCACCGACAACAGCACCCTGCTGTACTGCGGCGCGTTCATCCTGTCCACCTATCAGCCCCAGCAGCAGCGTGTTCTGACCAAGAACGCCACCTATTGGGATAAGGACAACGTATTCCTGGACGCCATCCAGATGACCTACAACGCCGAAGCCTCCTCCATCGCAACCACCATGTATCAGTCCGGCGAGGTTGATCAGGCGGATATCTCCTCCGACCTGCTGTCCGCCATGATGGCTGACCCCAACACCAAGGATCTGATCCATCCCACCCGTGCCGATACCTCCTACGCTTACTGGTATCTGTTCAACTTCGACCCCAACTTCGACGCCGAATATGAACCCGAAAACTGGAAGCTGGCCGTGAACAACGAGAACTTCCGCAAGTCCGTCGTCCACGCCTTCAACCGGATGCCGGCTCTGGCCACCAGCGACCGCATCGACCCCGAATCCCTGAAGAACAACACCATCACCCCCAACGCCTTTGCCTCCGCCTCCAAGGACTATACCTACTACGAGGGTCTTGCCGCCTATACCGACGGCGATAACTTCGACGAAGCCCTTGCCGCGGAATACAAGGCCGCAGCCATCGATGAGCTGACCGCCGCCGGCGCTACCTTCCCCGTGAAGATGCTCATGTGCTACAACCCCACCTCCGCCAACTGGGCGCAGGAGTGCCAGGTCGTGGAGCAGCAGATTGAGGCCGTCTTGGGCGCCGACTATGTGGACATCATCATCCAGGCAGGTCCTGAGACCGGCTTCCTGGGCGCCATCCGCCGCACCGGCAAATATGCCTTCATGAAGTGCAACTGGGGCGCCGACTACGCCGACCCCGAGACCTGGACCGATCCCTTCTCCACGGATTCCAGCTACAGCTTCATCTTCAAGAGCACCGACCCCGAAACCCAGGCTCTGTATGCCGAGTACACCGAGCTGGTAGCTGCCGCCAAGGCCATCACCGACGACATGGACGCCCGGTATACCGCCTTTGCCAAGGCCGAGGCGTTCCTGCTGGATCACGCCTTTGCCGTCCCCTTCTCCATCAGCAACCGCAGCTATCAGATGTGCAATCTGAACGTCTTTGAAGGACAGTACGCTTCCTTCGGCATGGCCAACCAGCGCTACAAGGATCAGCACCTGTATGACACCTCCATGGGTCTGGAGGAATATCAGGCCGCTTACGCCGAGTGGCAGTCCAAGAAGGCCGGTTAAAGCTTTCCTTTTGGCAGTTTATCACGAGAGAAGCCCTCATTTGGGGGCTTCTCTCAAAGCCGCATATACACGGTATTGCTCCACAGGCAATTTTTCGGAGCCTGTACCGGTGCTGCTACGGCGAAAGCAGCAGCGGTATCGGCTCTGATGCCAGTTTTTGCCAAAACGGTGGAAAACCGTTTTGGCAGGCCGTTTCCCAAACGACCTGCGGCATAGCCGCAGAGAAGAAAGTCCATACATTTCCAGCCGCCCTTGGCGGCCATCCACGGGGGTGGATGATTCGGAAATCGTATGAAGGGAGAAAAACCCAGGAGGACATCATATGGCCAGATATATCACCAAGCGCGTTCTGCGCTCCCTCATCACCATGTTTATCATTATCACAATTCTCTTCGCCCTTCTGCGGCTGATGCCCGTGGAGGGATATTTTGAGAATTACGATAAAATGAGTTCCACCCAGATTCAGGTCAAGCTCCAGGCCCTCGGCGTGACCGCTCCCCTGCCCACCCAGCTGCTGCGCTTTTATAAGCAAGTGCTGCACGGAGATTTGGGAGAATCCAACGTCTACCGGAAGGGCGTCGCCATTACCGAGATCATTGCCGAGAAGATTCCCATCTCCCTGGAGCTGGGACTGATTTCTTTGTGCATTGCCCTGGCGCTGGGACTCCCTCTTGGCATCCTCATGGCGCGAAGCACTCGAACCCGCTTCAAGATCGGCGACCGTCTGGGCACGGTGTTCATCGTGCTGGTGCAGGCCATGCCCTCGGCGGTATATCATATTCTGATTCAGTTTGCCGGTTCCCAGACCTATATCGGCAAGGATATTCTGGGACTTCCCATGCTGTTTGACGCCGCCAACCCCAAGAGCTATATCCTGCCCGTCATCTCCCTGTCCATCGGCAACATTGCCTACTATGCCATGTGGCTGCGGCGGTACATGGTGGACGAGTCCAACAAGGACTACATCCGTCTGGCGCGGGCAAAGGGTGTTCCGGGCAGCAAGATCTCTTTCCGGCACGTGTTCCGCAACGCCTTCGTGCCACTGGTGCAGTACATCCCCAATTCCATTCTGTTTACCCTGATGGGTTCGCTCTATGTGGAGTCCCTGTACTCCGTTCCCGGTATGGGCGGTCTGCTGGTCACGGCCATCAAGCGTCAGGACAATACTTTGGTGCAGGCGCTGGTGCTGATTTACGCCGTTATTTCCATTCTGGGTCTTCTTTTCGGCGACATTCTCATGGGAATCGTCGATCCCCGGATCAGCTTTGCCAAGAAGGAGGGTTCCCGCTGATGAAACGTCTTGGATTTCACACCCTGCGTGACCAGGCCACCGATGCACTGGGGGACAAGCTCTCCCGGCAGCTTCAGGAGGAAGTCACACCGAAAATGAGCGACGAGGAGGCCTTCTCCTTCGCCGAATTCAACGCCGAGGACGCAGAGCGGGGCGGCTATTCCGATTATTCCTACTGGAAATCCACCCTCCGTGCGTTTTTTCAGAATAAGATCGCGGTCTTTTTCCTTTTCGTCATGGTTGCGGTGCTGCTGTTCACCTTTATCCAGCCCTACCTCCCCGGTCAGAAGGATCCCATTCTCATTCACAACGACCAGTGGGGTCTGCCTCTGAACAATATTCCCCCCAGCAAAGATTTCTGGTTCGGAACAAACTCTATCGGCCAGGATCTCTGGGCGCGTATCTGGGCGGGCACCCGCACTTCCCTGTTCATCGGCTTCTCCGTGGCTCTGGTGGAGGCCGTAGTGGGCATCCTGGTGGGCGTGCTGTGGGGCTATGTCCGCAAGCTGGATTTCTTCTTTACCGAGCTGTATAACGTTCTGGACAACATTCCCCAGACGCTGCTGCTGATTCTCATTTCCTACATCTTAAAGCCCGGCGTTTCCACCATCGTGTTTGCCCTGTCCTTAACTGGCTGGCTGGGTATGGCGCGGTTCATCCGCAATCAGATCATCATTATCCGCGACCGGGACTACAATCTGGCCTCCCGGTGCCTGGGCATTTCCACCGGGCGCATCATCGTCAAGAATCTGCTGCCCTATATGGTGTCCGTCATCACCATGCGCATGGCGCTGGCCATTCCCTCCGCCATCGGCAACGAGGTGTTCGTCACCTACATCGGTATCGGCCTTCCCGTGGACACGCCGTCTCTGGGCAATCTGATTCAGACCGGACGGTCGCTGATGACCGTGGCCTCCCTGCGCTATCAGCTGTTCTTCCCCGTGGCCGTGCTGGTGGTCATCACCGTTTCCTTCTACATCATCGGCAATGCCTTCGCGGACGCCGCCGATCCCAAGAATCACGTCAGATAAGGAGAGATCACAATGGAAGATAAAAAAGTTGTTATCTCCGTTCGGGATCTGAACGTGAAATTCACCCTCCGCGGTCAGATCCTCCACGCCATCCGGGGCATCTCTCTGGACGTGTATCAGGGTGAAAGCCTTGCCATCGTGGGCGAGTCCGGCTCCGGTAAATCCGTATTCGTCAAATGCGCCATGGGTCTTCTGGACGCCAACGGCTACATCGACGGCGGCTCCATCCTCTATAACGGCATGGATCTGACCAAATTCCAGACCGACAAGGACTGGCTAAAGATCCGGGGCAAGGAAATCGCCATGGTGTTTCAGGATCCCATGACCTCCCTGAACCCTCTGAAAACCATCGGCAAGCAGATTCAGGAGGCCGTGGAGCTGCATCAGGGCTTGAAGGGCAAGGACGCCTACCAGGCCGTTCTGGAGGTGCTGAGCGACGTGGGAATTGACGACCCCGAGCGGCGCTACAAGCAGTACCCCCATGAATTTTCCGGCGGTATGCGCCAGCGGGTGGTCATCGCCATCGCCGTCGCCTGCCGGCCGAAAATCCTCATCTGCGACGAGCCGACCACCGCTCTGGACGTGACCATTCAGGCGCAGATTCTGGAGCTGATCAAGGCCATGCAGAAAAAGTACAACCTCACCACCATCTACATTACCCATGACCTGGGCGTGGTGGCAAACGTGGCCGACCGGATTGCCGTCATGTACGCGGGCGATATCGTGGAGCTTGGCACCTGCGACGAGGTGTTCTACGACCCCCGTCACCCCTACACCTGGGCGCTGCTGTCCAGCCTTCCCCAGCTGGGAACCAAGGATGAGCCGCTGTACTCCATTCAGGGTACGCCGCCCAATCTGTTCCACGAGGTCAAGGGCGATGCCTTTGCCCCCCGGAATCCCAAAGCACTGAAAATCGATTTTGTAGAGCGTCCTCCCTTCTTCGAGGTCACGCCTACCCACTATGCCCGCACATGGCTGATGGATCCCCGCGCTCCCAAGGTGGAGCCGCCGGAGCATGTCCGCATTCTGCGGGAGAAGGGAGTGAACCGCGTTGACTGAAGACAGAAAGAAGCTGGTCGAGGTTCAGGATCTTGTCGTCCGGTTTGGTTCCCGGCGGCACGCCTTTACCGCGGTGGAT
>CAKTKF010000045.1 GCA_934569215.1 uncultured Oscillospiraceae bacterium | reverse complement strand
GCCGCGCCCAGGATCAGCGCCGCGTGCTTGACGATGGACAGCCCCAGGCCGGTGCCGCCGATCTCCTTGGAGTGGCTCTTGTCCACCCGGTAAAACCGCTCGAACACCCGCTCCTGATGCTCCGGGCTGATACCGATGCCGGTGTCCGTCACCGTGAGAACGGCCTGATTTTTTTCCTGCCCGAGCCGCACAATGACCAGCCCGCCGTCTTTATTGTACTTGACGGCGTTGTCCATAAGGTTGAACACAATCCCGGAAACCAGCTGAGGAATCCCCTGAATCACGGTTTTCGTCCCTTCCAGCCGGATGCTGACGTTTTTCAGCTCCGCCGGGGCGGTCAGCTCCTGCATGGCGGCTTTCGCCGTTTCGTACAGGTCGATGGGCGCCCACTGCATGTCCGCCGCGCCCTCGTCCAGCCTGGACAGGCGCAGGGTGTCCTCCACCAGATCGGTCATGCGCTGCGCCTCGCTGTAGATCTTCTCCGCAAAGTGCCGGGTGTCCTCCGGGGGAACCAGCCCGTCCTTCATCAGCTCGGCGTAGCCGGAAATGGCGTGGAGCGGGGTTTTCAGCTCATGGGAGACGTTGGCGGTGAATTCCCGGCGGAGGGCTTCCGCCTTCTGCTTCTGGGTCACGTCAAACAGCAGCAGCACCACGCCGGAAACCGCCCCGTCGGATTTGACCGGGCTGGCGGCGGCGAGATATTCTCCGCCGGTCAGAGCCACGTTTTCCTCCGCCTTTTCCCCGGTGAGAGCCTTCTCCACCAGGGCGGAAATGGCCGGGTTCCGGTTGGCAACGCCAAAGTCTGCCCCTAAGCAGTTGGGGGTGATTTCCAGCAGCCGCGTGGCGGCGGGGTTGATGCTCAGCACCGTGCCGCTGCTGTTCATCAGCACCAGACCCTCGCTTAAGGAGCGGGTGACGGCGTTGAATTCCTTCTGCTTCTGCCGCAGCTCCTGAGACTGCGCCCGGAGCTGAACCTGCTGGGAGTCCAGCCGCCGCAGAAGGGGCTGAATTTCGACGTACTCCCGGTTGGACAGGGGGTCGTCCAGATTCAGCTCGTTCAGCGGCGCGACAATGTTTTTCGTCAGCTGCCCGGCAAGGAGCGCCGACAGGGCGACGGCAATGCCGATGACCAGAAGGATCGGCTTTACCACCCCCAGCACCAGATGGGGCACCGTGTTCTGCGCCGCGGAAAGTCTGAGCACCGTGCCGTCGCTTAACCGCTGCGCCGTGTAAATATAGCGCTCCATCAGCGTGTCGGAATAGCGGAAGCTGGTGCCGGAGCCGGTGGCCAGCGCGGCCTTCACTTCTTCCCGTTCCAGGTGGTTCTCCATCACGCCGGAATCGGAACGGCTGTCATAAAGCACCGTGCCGTCGGCGGCGATCCAGGTGATGCGGCGGTCGGCGGTGTCCAGACCGTCAAAATAGGAGACCCCTTCCCTTTCCAGGGCGTGGGCAGCCAGCGCCGTTTGCAGCCCCAGCTGTTCCGCCTGAACGTCGGAAAAGTAGGTGTACAGCGCCCCCAGAATCAGTGCCAGCGTGGCCAGCAGCACCGCCAGGGACGCCAGAAAAATCGAGCGAAAAACCCGCTTCGTCATGGCCTACGCCTCCATCCGGTAGCCAACGCCCCGGACGGTGCGGATGTATTCGCCGCACTGCCCCAGCTTCGTGCGCAGGGTGCCGATGTGTACGTCCACCGTCCGGGTCTCGCCCACGTAGTCCGTGCTCCAGATCCGCTCCAGCAGCTGATCCCGGGTAAAGACCCGGCCGGGATGCTCCAGAAAGAGCTTTAATAGCTCAAATTCCTTCAGCGTCAGCTCCACCCGGGTGTCCCCGGCATAGACCGTGTGGGACGCGGAATCCATCCGCAGATTTCCCATTTGCAGCAGTCCGGGAGCGGCCGCAGGAGCCGTCCGGCGCAGAACCGCCCGGATGCGGGACACCATCTCCATCATGCCGAAGGGCTTGGCCAGATAATCGTCAGCCCCCAGGTCCAGCCCCACCACCTTGTCGTACTCCGTTCCCCGGGCGGACGCGATGATGACCGGGATGCGGGCGGTGGCGGGATTGCCCCGGAGTGCTTTGAGAATTTCAATGCCGTCCATCCCGGGCAGCATAATATCCAGCATAATGAGCTGGGGCTGGGCATGGCTCAGGGCATCGAACAGCCCCACGCTGTCCCGGAAGCCCTCCGCCTCGAAGCCGGATGCCCGCAGGGCATACAGCATCAACTCACGGATGCTGTCGTCATCCTCTACGCAGTAAATCACTTGCATTCCCTCCAACTTATTCTATCTCACTGTCGATGGTACGACAAAACCGTAAGAATTACAATAGGCACTTTGTAAAATCTATGTAAAGTGGGGCAATTTACCCCCAAAAGCAAAATCTCCGGGGCGGATTTCCGCCCCGGAGTCCGTATTAAGCGTTGAAAACATAGGTATCCAGCCGCCGGAAGGCCTCCTGCACCCGGCTTAAGGGCAGCGCGAGGTTCATGCGGATGTGAGTCTGGCCGTGGAACGCCCGTCCGTCCTGCCAGACAACGCCCACGTCCCATCCGGCGGCAAGCAGCTCGTCCATGGTCTTGCCGTGGGCTGTCAGCCATTTTTCGCAGTCCAGGAACAGCATATACGTCCCCTGAGGGCGGCTGACCTCCACGCCGTTAAAGTGCTGAGCGATATAGTCGCAGGCAAAATCCACGTTGCCGGTGATGACCTGCCGCAGCTCTTCCACCCACTCGCAGCCTTCGGGCTTGTAAGCGCCCAGCAGCGCGTGCATACTCATGACGTTCATGGCGTTGTAGTGGCTGAGGGAACCCTCCTTGTCGCAGCGATCCCGGAGCCAGGAATTGTAGATAATATGGTAGCTGCCCACCAATCCCGCCAGATTGAAGGTCTTGGAGGGGGCGTACAGCGCCACGGTGCGCATTTTCGCGTCCTCGCTGACGGACTGGGTGGGGGTGTGGCGATACCCGGTCAGCAGAATGTCGCTCCAGATCTCGTCGGAAACCACCATCACGTCGTACTTCTTGTACAGCGCCATGGCCTGCTCGACTTCCCGGCGCTCCCAGACCCGGCCGCAGGGGTTGTGGGGGGAGCAGAAAATGGCGGCGTGGATGTGATTTTCCACGATTTTCTTTTCCATGTCGGCAAAGTCCATCCGCCAGATTCCTTGCTCGTCCTTTGTCAGCGGAGAGTGGACAATGTGATAGCCGTTGTCCGTCAGGCAGTGGGTAAAGCCGATGTAGGTGGGGCTGTGGAGCAGCACGTTGTCCCCCTTGGAGCAAAGCACGTTCAGTGCGGAGATCACGCCGCCCAATACGCCGTTTTCGTAGCCGATGTGTTCCGGCTTCAGGCCGGTGACGCCGTTGCGGTTTTCCTGCCAGCGGATGATGGAATCGTAGTATTCCGCCGGGGGGTCAAAATAGCCGAAGGCCGGATGCTCCGCCCGGGCGATCATGGCCTGCTGAACGGTGGGAACCACGGGGAAATTCATGTCCGCGACCCACATGGGGATCACGTCGAAGCCCTCCCGGGGGGCGGGATAGGAGGAGCCGGGGGCGCCCACGGCGTCGACGGCGACGGCGTCCTTTCCCCGGCGATCCAGAATGGAAGTAAAGTCGTATTTCATTTGTGTTTCTCCTTTTTTACCCTTGCCCAGACGGGAATACCGACCGGGGAAATACCACGAAAAAATGACGGCTGCAAAGCCGCCGAACAAAATCATTATAACAGGGCATTCACCCGTTGTCAATCCGTGGCTGCCCGTACCGAAGGGAAATCTGTGTTTTCAACAATAAGGTATTGGCAATATTGTATAATATTGCGCCTTGAATAACCGATATATTTATGATATTTTATAAATACAAAGAGGTGATACCGATGTACAGGTAAACCCTTGAAGGCTTCAAATCAGGATGGAGCCGATACAGGCGGGCAGGGAGATCCCCCGGCGATTCCGACTTATAAGCGCGTCTCGCGGAAGAGACAGATGGAGAATGGATAAGGCATCGGAGCAGGCAAACGGATCGCAAACGCCCGTCAATCCGCAGAAAGAGAGGTTAACCAACAGATGTTAGATATCAAGATCGCAGAGAAATGACCCTCGGCGGCTGTAGTGACAGTTGACCGAGGGTTATTTCTTTTTTGCGCTTTCTCTGTTGGATACGGCATGTTTCCCCGAAAAAACCATGGACAGTTTGCCGCTTCTATGGTAGAATCGTCCACAGAACACCCGCAGGAGGATTTTTCTATGGAGGGCGAATTGCCGTCGCAGCGCATCACGGAGGGCGTGATCTGGAAGCAGCTGCTTTTCTTTTTCTTTCCCATTCTGCTGGGAAGCTTTTTCCAGCAGATGTACAATACCGTGGATACCATCATCGTCGGCCGGTTTGTCGGTACCCAGGCGCTGGCGGCGGTGGGAGCCACCTCGGCGCTGCTGAACCTGATGAACGGCTTCTTCATCGGCCTGAGCACCGGCGCGACGGTACTGCTGTCCCAGTTTTACGGCGCGAAAAGTAAGCAGGGTGTGCAGGACGCCCTCCATACCGGCGTGGCGCTGTCGCTGCTGCTGGGCGCGGTGGTGATGCTGCTGGGCTACTCCTTCGGCCCCAGGCTTCTGAGGCTGATGAACACCCCGGAAAGCTGCCTGGACGACGCCGTCCTGTATATCAAAATCTACTTTGGCGGCGCGATTGCTTCCATGCTCTACAACATGGGCGCGGGCATTCTCCGGGCCATGGGGGATTCCCGGCGGCCGACCGTTTTCCTGATGGCCGCCTGCGGCGTCAACATCGTTCTGGATATCGTGTGCGTGGTGGTGCTGAAAATGGGGGTGGCGGGGGCTGCCATTGCGACGGTTTTCTCTCAGGTGGTCAGCGCGGGGATGGTCACGGTGGCGCTGCTCCGTCAGCCGGAGGAAACCCGGCTTTCTTTGAAAAAAATCCGGTTCCAGGGCGAGCTTCTGAAACGCATTCTCTACGTCGGCGTGCCGGCGGGGCTGCAATTCGTGACCTTTGACCTGGCCAATACGCTTATCCAGTCCGGCATCAACTCCTTCGGGGATGTGGCGGTGGCGGCCTGGACGGCGTACGTCAAGACCGACAGCCTGACCTGGATGATCTCCGGCGCCTTCGGCGTTTCCGTGACCACCTTCGTGGGGCAGAACTTCGGCGCCCAGAAATATGACCGGATTCGCCAAAGCGTGTGGGTCTGCATGGGCATGAGCGTGGCGCTGACGGGGGCGATGAGCGCCCTGGTCATCACGTTCCGTCCCGTCATTCTGGGAATTTACACCACCGACCCGGCGGTGATCAGGCTGGGGGTGTATGTCATGGCATGGACGGTGCCGTTCAACGTGCTGTTCATGCCGGTGGAGGTGTTCGCCGGAGCCATGCGGGGAACGGGCTATTCGGTGGTTCCCACGGTGATCACCTGCATGTGCGTGTGCGTGTTCCGGGTGGTGTGGATT
This sequence comes from uncultured Oscillospiraceae bacterium, assembly GCA_934569215.1. GTDB lineage: Bacteria > Bacillota > Clostridia > Oscillospirales > Oscillospiraceae > Faecousia. The sequence continues at coordinate 1,890 of CAKTKF010000045.1, read as the reverse complement.
TTCACGGTGGTGAGAACCTGGCACAGAATCGAGCTGCTGGCCGTTTGCTATCCCTTAAGCTGGCTGCTGGCGGCGACGGTGTTCGCGATCGTCTATTTTCGCGGGGGCTGGCTGCGCAGGCGTATTGCCCAGTGCGGCATGGAACCGGAAGTAAGGGCTTAGGAGGAAAAGAGAAATGAAAACAAGATTTTTGCGGCTGATTGCCCTGGCGCTGACGGCGGCGGTGCTGCTGTCCGGCTGCGGCATGGTGGATTTTGGCGGGTATGTCGGCGCCGTGCGCTCCCTGGTGGACGGGGACGCCGTCGTACCCTACGAGAGCATGACCTATGAGCGCCCGGACATGACCCAGCTCCGGCAGACCCTGGACGCCGCCTGCGAGGCGGCGAAGGGGGACGACGTTTCCGCCATTCTGGACGGGGTGTACGACTTTTACGATGCCTATGACTGGTTCAGCACCTATTACGCCCTGGCGGATATCCATTACTGCGCCGACCTGACGGACACCTACTGGGAGGACGAATACAACTACTGCGCCCAGAACGCGGCCACGGTGGATGCCGGCTTGCAGGAGCTTTACCGGGCCCTTGCGCAGTCCCCCGCCCGGGAGGAGCTGGAGCAGGAAGAATATTTCGGCGAGGGCTTTTTCGACAGCTATGAGAATGAGGAAACGCTCTGGGACGAGACTTTCACCGCCTTGCTGGAGGAAGAAGCCAAGCTGCAAACCCAATATTACGAGCTGTCCGCCCAGGCGGCGGACTATCCGGAGGATACGGAAGGCTACTATGACGCCTGCGCGGACGGTATGGCGTCCCTTCTGGCGGAGCTGATCGCCGTCCGTCAGGAGATGGCGGAATATTGGGGCTATTCGGATTACCCCCAGTTTGCCGAGGACTTTTACTTCTACCGGGACTACACCGCCGCGGAGGAGGAGCAGCTCCTGGAGGATATCCGCCGGGAGCTGGTGCCGCTGTACCGGGAGCTGAGCGGCGATGCCTGGGAGGCGACCGGCGCGTATTCTTCGGAGAAGGAGACGCTCAACTACTTAGCCACGGCGGCAGATGGCATGGGCGGCACGGTGAAGGAAGCCTACGATCTGATGAAGACGGCCAAGCTCTACGACACCGGCTACGGGGAGAACAAGTACAATTCCTCCTTTGAGCAGTACCTGACCAGCTATCAGGAGCCGTTCATCTTCATGAACGCTACGCTGACGGCCTACGACAAGCTGGTGCTTGCCCACGAGTTCGGCCACTTCTGCAACGACTATGCCAGCTACGGCAGCGCCGCCGGGGTGGACGTGCTGGAATTTTTCTCCACGGGTATGGAGTATCTGAGCCTGTGCTACGGCGGGGAAGACCTGACCCGGGCAAAAATGGCGGACAGTCTGGGCAATTACGTGGAGCAGGGGGCATATGCCAGCTTTGAGCGGCAGATGTACAGCCTGACCGGGGACGCTCTTTCCGCGGAGGGGCTGTACGCGCTGTATGAGCAGGTGGTGCAGGACTTCGGCTTTGAAAGCGTGGGCTACGACCGCCGGGAGTTTGTGGATGTGACCCACCTCTACACGAACCCCATGTACGTTTTCAGCTATGTGGTCAGCAACGACGCGGCCATGCAGCTGTACCAGCTGGAACAGGAGCAGAGCGGCGCAGGCCTGGAGCTGTACGAGCAGAATCTGACGACACAGGAATCCTATTTCCTGGCCTTCCTGGACAGCGCCGGACTGGAAAGCCCCTTCGAGACGGGAAGAATCGAAGCGGTCAAGGCAGTCTTTGAATCGGTATTTGAGTAAATTTAACGAAACCCGCCCTTGGCTCTCCCTCTGGGAGAGCTGTCACCGAAGGTGACTGAGAGGGTATTGCAGCCTGGTATACCCTCTCCGTCCTCGCT
>CAKTKF010000044.1 GCA_934569215.1 uncultured Oscillospiraceae bacterium | reverse complement strand
GTGTTTCTTCAATAAACTTAAAGTTTTCCGCAGGGTCGCTACACGCTATGATAAGCTTGCTGTGTCCTTTCTTGCTTTTGTCCATCTCGCTTCCATTTGGATTTTGTTGAAATAGCACAAGAATACTATGTTTTCAGATACGCTCTAAAAACTCGTATAAATCCCTTCGCAACCAATATGAAAACTGTCATGGTCGAAGCCATGACAGTTTTCATATTCTCGCATGTTAAGCTTTGGCAGCATGACGGCAGGTGGCTCGCATCCAATACAGGGACAGAGCGCGTCATGCCTCCCGGTAGCGGATAAAATCCAGGGTCAGATAGTCCAGGTACACCTGCTTGTCCGGGGTTTTGCCCATGGTGACGCGGTGGCAGTTGACCTCCCAGACGGGGAAGTTATCCAACTCGCTTTTTTTGATCTCAAAAACGTGGTTCCAGCTTCGGCCTTCCAGATAGGGGGTGTCCTGCTGGACGCGGATGAGTTCCAGGCGGCGGAACGTGTAGGTGGGAAACGCGTTCTTGACGATGGTCTCGAAAAGAAGCTCTGCGTCTCGGACGCTGCCCAGTTCAAAGGTGCTGCGAATCATTGCGCCATAGTCTTGCATACTCAATAACCTCCTTACAGCTTGCTGTATGCCTTGTCCAGAAATTTCTGACTGTTGATGACCACGCGCTGGTGGCTGCCGTGGCCGATCTCACCGGCTTCGTCGAAAGCACGGACGGCAAAGGTGACGACCTTTCCCTCCACGGCGGTGACCTCGGCCTCCGCCCGGACTTCCAGCCCCACCGGTGTTGCGGAAATGTGTTCAATGTTCAGCGCGGTGCCGACGGTGGCCTGGCCTTCCGCCAGCCCTTCTGCCACGGCGTCGCACGCGGCGCCTTCCATCAGCGCGACCATGCAGGGGGTGGCGTAGACCAGCAGATCGCCGGAGCCGACCTCCTTGGCGGTATCCTCCCGCTCACAGAGGGTTTCGGCGACGCCCTTCATGCCAACGGTAATTCCCATAGGGTATCACGACCTTTCTACAATTTAATAATACTCTAACTTCCGGAAGGTGTCAACGAAAAAGGTTGCTATTTTCCGAAAGGTTTTGTATAATAGCCGCAAGTATAAGGCAACACCGCACAATTGCGTCTGCGGCCTTCGGCGGATCTTTCGTCCCAATCCCGCGGTTTGAAAAACTTGAAATACATACAGTATTCCTGCGTTTTCCAAACCTTGGCTTGTGACAAAATCTCTCGCCGAAAGCTCTTGCCGAATTGTGCGGCGCTGCCATAAAAACGAGGTGACCGAAATGGTTGTGAGCGACAAATTGAATCTGACAATGCTCTGCGATTTTTACGAGCTGACCATGGGCGCGGGGTATTTTGCCAACGGCTATGCCGACCGCATAACCTATTTTGACCTGTTCTTCCGTCGCTGCCCTGACGGGGGCGGGTTTGCCATCGCGGCCGGTCTGGAGCAGATCGTCCGGTATATTCAGGAACTGCATTTTGACCCGGAGGATATCGCCTACCTGCGGGAGCGGAAGTGCTTCAGCGAGGATTTCCTGAACTATCTGGCCAATTTCAAGTTTACCGGCGATATCTGGGCGGTGCCGGAGGGAACGCCCGTTTTCCCCCGGGAGCCGATCATCACCGTCCGCGCGCCTGCCATTCAGGCGCAGCTTGTTGAGACGTATCTGCTGCTGTGCGTGAACCATCAGAGCCTGATCGCCACCAAGGCCAATCGCGTTGTGCGTGCCGCCGAGGGACGCACGGTGCTGGAATTTGGTTCCCGCCGGGCGCAGGGCGCGGACGCCGCCATCCTGGGCGCGAGAGCTGCATATATCGGCGGCTGCCACGGCACCGCCTGCACCATTTCTGACCAGCTCTACGGCGTCCATGCGGGCGGCACCATGGCTCACGCCTGGGTACAGATGTTTGACAGCGAGTACGAGGCGTTCAGGGCCTACGTGCAGATGTTCCCCCACAACGCGACCTTGCTGGTGGACACCTACAACACCCTGAAATCCGGCGTTCCCAACGCCATCCGGGCGTTCAACGAGGTTCTCAAGCCCATGGGCATCACCAAGTGCGGCATCCGTCTGGACTCCGGCGACCTGGCCTATCTGACCCGGGAAGCCCGGAAAGTGCTGGACGAGGCCGGATGGACGGACTGCAAGATTTCCGTGTCAAACTCTCTGGACGAATACATTATCCGGGACATTCTCCGGCAGGGCGCGCAAATCGACATGTTCGGTGTGGGCGAACGGCTGATTACTGCGAAGAGCGAACCGGTATTCGGCGGCGTGTACAAGCTGGCCGCTATCGAGGAGCCGGACGGCACGGTGGTTCCCAAGATCAAAATTTCCGAAAACGTGGAGAAAATCACCAATCCCCACCACAAGAAGCTGTACCGTTTCTACGCCAAGGACACCGGCAAGGCCATTGCCGACTATCTGACGGTTTACGACGAGGTGGTGGACGACAGCAAAGACATGACGATCTTCGACCCGGACGCCACCTGGAAGACCAAGAAGGTCTACAACTTCACGGCCAGAGAATTGCAGGTTCCTGTTTTTAAGGACGGCAAGCTGGTTTACAAGCTGCCAAGCCTGGAAGAAATCCGCGTCTACTGCCTTGCCCAGGTGGACACTCTGTGGGATGAGGTCAAGCGCTTCGACAATCCTCAGACCTACTTTGTTGACCTGAGCCAGAAGCTCTGGGACATCAAGTATAGCCTGCTGAAATCCAATGGCAAGTAAGCGGACGCCTGCCTCGTCCGTGGCGCTGGGCGGGGTGCTTGCGGCGCTGGCGGTGGTCGTCATGAGCCTGGGGACGATCATCCCCATCGCTACCTATGTCTGCCCTATGCTCTGTGCGCTGCTTCTGCAAGCCGTGCTGAACACCTGCGGCGTCCGGATTGCCTGGGCGTGGTACGGCGCGGTGGCGATTTTGTCGCTGCTGCTTGCGCCGGACAAGGAAGCCGCGGCAGTATTCGCGTTTCTGGGCTACTATCCCATCGTCAAGCCACGGCTGGACAAGACGCGGCTTCGCTGGCTGTGGAAAGGGCTGCTGTTCAACGTGTCCGTGGCGGTAATGTACTGGCTGCTGCTGCGGGTGTTCGGGCTTACCCAGGTCACGGAGGATTTTGAAGAAATCGGCGCGGTTATGCTGATTATCCTCCTGATTCTGGGGAACGTAACCTTCTTTCTGCTGGATAAGCTGCTGGATAAGCTGCTGGGAAAGCGGTTTGTAAGGCGCAGGTAGGAGGAACGCGGAATGTGGTACCTGTACATCCTGCAATGCGGCGACGGCTCGCTCTACACCGGCATCACGACGGACGTTGAGAAGCGTCTGGAAGCCCACCGCAGCGGAAAAGGCGCGAAATACACCCGGGGAAGGTCGCCGCTGGAACTGAAATACCGGGAAGCCTGCGGCACCCACTCCGACGCTCTGAAGCGGGAATTGGAGGTCAAGCGCCTTTCCCGGGAGGAAAAGCTGGCGCTGATCGGGAAAACGGAATAATGGTTACGCCCTGCGGGCTGTTTCAAGCTGTCAAAAGCCTGACCTCCCCCGCAGGGCGTTTTTTATATGTGTTAGAAATTCCCGGCGGCGGTGACGAATCCCGCACCCCATAGGATGATGCGCAGAATGCCGCAGGCGGCCAGATGGGCGGGGTAGTAGGCGTAGAACAGCTTGCCCATGCCCTTCCAGGAGCCGCGCTCGCCGTTGTACAGCCGCAGCAGCGGGATGGTCAGGCAGGTGCCAAGCTGAATCAGGGCGTAAACCCGGTCGATAAAGAAGAAATAGACCAGCGCGTAGAGAAGCGTCCAGAACATCATCCAGAGCATCTGCTTGCGGAAATTGCCCCGGTAGGTGCCGATGTACAAAATCGCCATGGAAGCGATACAGCTCCAATCGGAGGGGAAGGTGATGACGCAGACCAGCAGGATGATGACGGTCTTCTGCCACGACTTCAGCTTGTCGCTGCCGTTGACGCACAGCAGCACCAGCCCCCAGGCCAGCGACCAGGCCACACTGGTCTGGTTAAACACCGAGTTGCGGAAGGGAATAAAGGAAATGCCGAAGCAGAAATTGTACGCGAAATGAGAAATGAGCGCCAGCAGGAACAGCCGCCCGGCGTATTTTTTGACATCGTGGGTGTAGTGGTAGCCCTCTGCGACAAAATACCACATAATGGGCGCGGTGAGCCGACCGATGATATGCGCCAGCAGCACCCACCAGACCCGGGAATACCCCGGACAGATCGTCCAGACCAGATGGTCGAGGGTCATGGCGGCAATGGCGATAAGCTTTAGCTGATTGGAGTTAAGTGCGGCCTTTTTCATGGAATCTGCCTCTTTTCGGTCATTTTTGCATCTTTCCGCCAAAATTATACCATTCCGTCCAATGAAAAGCAAGCCCTCCGGAAATTTTCCGGAGGGCTTGACGATTGCTTACATGTCGTAAATTCCCATGATCAGGATACCGGCGAAGGTGACCAGAATGCAGGTGTAATGCTTCCAGCTCAGCTTTTCCTTCAGAAACAGGCGGCTCCACAGAACGGAAACCATGCAGTAGGAAGCGATGATGGGGGCGGCCAAGGCGGACTCCCCGCTAGCAAGGGCATAGATGTAGGCCAGCTGACCGGCGGTCTCAAAGGCCGCACCGACATACTTGGGGCCTTCCGCCTTGGGCAGCAGCCTCTGCTTCTTGATGATGACGGTGTAGATGAAGCTGACGATACCAGCGACCAGGAAGGTCAGCTCGTAGGCGACGTTGGCGGAATCCTCGTTCAGGGTTTCCAGCACAAGATCGTCGGCGAAGGTTCCCGCCGCGTCCAGAATGCAGTAGGCAATGGGCAGCGCCAGAGCCAGCCAGGATTTTGCGTACTTGTAATTGGAGGCCTCCTGCCGGGCGGCGCGAAGGTCGTCGTCCTCGTTCGCCTCCACAAAGCCCAGACCGATGACACCGGCGCAGGCCAGGAAGATGGCGATGTACTGGGCGACGGCCATTTGTCCGGCGGTGCCGCTGACGATGGCGATGATGGCCACAAGTGCGCCGCTGGCGTTGCAGATGGGGGAGGAAATGGACAGCTCAATGTAGCGAAGGCCAACATAGCCCAGCGTCATGGAGCCGATGTACAGCAGGGAGACGGGCAAATACGTCCAGATGACCTGCCAGGAAATCTCTACGCCGCCGACGAAAATCTCAAAGGCGGCATGAATGCCCATGACCACGCCCACGGCCGTGACCATTTTGTATTGGCTGTATTTGTCGGATGCGTCCCGGCAGCCGATTTTGGAAAAGAAATCGGAACCGGACCAGCACAGCAGGGCAATAATGGAAAACCAAAACCAACTCATTTTTTCTACCTCTTATTCGTAATATTACAGTGTCACCAGACCTGCATCCGCCATTTTTTGCAGGCTCATGAGAATGCCGATCTTGGCGTGATTCCAGGTCAGACCGCCCTGGAAATACACGGCGTAGGGCGGACGGATGGGGCCGTCGGCGGAAAGCTCGATGGAGCTGCCCTGAACGAAGGCACCGGCGGCCATGATGACCTTGTCGTTGTAGCCGGGCATGTCGGAGGGGTAGGGGGTGGCGAAGGAATCCACGGGAGCCGCCGCCTGAATGCCCTTGCAGAAGGCGACCATGCCCGCTTCGCTGCCCAGCTCCACCGCCTGAATGATGTCATGGCGGCTTTCCTCCGCGCCGGGGACGCAGCGGAAGCCCAGGGGTTCATACAGGCTGGCGGCGAAAATCGCGCCCTTTTCCGCGCCTGCCACCACCGTGGGGGCGAGGAAGAAGCCCTGATACAGCGCCGGCATCAGCCCCAGGTTCGCACCGACCTCCTGTCCAAGGCCGGGAGCGGAAAGCCGGTAGGCGCACCGGTCAACGCACTTTTTCGTGCCGCAGATATAGCCGCCAATGGGGGCAAGGCCGCCGCCGGGGTTTTTAATCAGGCTGCCCACGGTCATGTCCGCGCCCACGTCGGAGGGTTCGATGGTCTCCACAAACTCGCCGTAGCAGTTGTCCACCATGACGGTGACGTCGGGCTTGACATTTTTGCAGAAGGCAATCAGCTCGCCGATCTGCTTTACGGAGAAGGTGGGGCGGGTGGCGTAGCCCTTGGAGCGCTGAATGGTGATGAGCTTCGTCTTCCCGTTGATGGCCTTGCGGATGCCGTCATAGTCAAAGCTGCCGTCGGGGAGCAAATCCACCTGACGGTAAGCAACGCCGTATTCCGCCAGAGAGCAGGGGCTTTCCCGGATGCCGATGACCTCCTGCAAGGTGTCGTAGGGCATACCCACAGGGGAGAGCAGCTCGTCACCGGGCAGCAGATTGGCGCTGAGGGCGACGGTGAGGGCGTGGGTGCCGCAGGTGATCTGGGGGCGCACCAGCGCGGCCTCGGTGTGGAACACATCGGCATAAACCCGCTCCAGATTGTCCCGGCCGAAATCGTCATAGCCGTAGCCGGTGGTAGCGGCGAAGCAGGCGGCGGAGACCCGGTTTTTCTGCATCGCCCACAGCACCTTGGCCTGATTGTGTTCCGCAACCTGGTCAATGGCGGCGAAGCGGTCTTTCAGCTTCTCCAGCGTCCGCTCGCCGTAGGCGTATACCGCAGGGGAGATCCCCATGGTTTCGTAAAGCTCCAATAATTCGTCCATATTCAATCCTCTTTTTTCACATTGTTCAATATTTCGTCTGCCAAATTGTTAAGAACGTCCGGACGGGACACGATCAGTCCCGTTTCCGCCTCGCCAAGAATGAGAAGGGTGTCGCCAGGCTTGATGCCGAACAGCTCCCGGGCTTCCTTGGGGATGACAATCTGCCCCCGATCGCCTACTTTTGCGGTGCCGAAGACCCGCTGCTGATTGATTTTACCGAGGACATGCTTGCCTCCAGGCATAAAACCGCCTCCAATCACATTTTTCATACTTTTCACACCAGCGGATTATACAAAAAACCGTCCCGGTTGTCAATACCGGGACGGAAGAATTTGGTTTCAAAGTGCGGCGGCAGCCTGTTCGGCGCAATATTGCTTCAGCAGCTGCGGGATTTCCTGCACGCTGTTTTCCACGAAGGCGTCCATCTCCGCTTCTGTCAGATAGGGGTACTCCCGATCCAGATGGTCGTTTTCCTGAAGATAGAAGTCGGTAATGTACTGACGGCGGTTGTCAAAGGCGTCAGGTGCGAATTCCTCCATGTAGGAATTGACGAAACCCACCGCTCCCAGATAGACCCGGAACGCACGGAAGCCGGGATGGTCGCGGAGGTATTTGTAGTCCAGATCGTACCAATCCTCCTTCAGCTTCCAGATAAAGCCCTCGGGGTCACGGGCGCGCTCCTCGGAAAACCGAATCTTGGAGGGGTCGTA
>CAKTKF010000043.1 GCA_934569215.1 uncultured Oscillospiraceae bacterium | reverse complement strand
GCCCGGGCGGAGGTCATCTCCCGGGTATCGTCCCTGCTGGAAGCCCTCGGCCCGGAGGACGCCCGGGAATATATCCGTATTCAGGAAAAAATTCTGGACAATTTTCTGGGAAACCTCTAAAGCAACACCGCACAATTGTGTCTGAAACTCGCGGACACAATTGTGCGGTGTTGCCTTAACAGCCCCTCTTCTTATCCGAAATTCACAGCGATAAAGTCATCAAATTCTCGAATGCAGCCTTCGCTGGGCCAGGCAGGCATTCCTTCGGCATCTGTTTGAGCCTTCCGAGCCAGTTCTGTGGTGGGGCTGACCAGAAAATCGTAGCCGTATAACCGGAACAGATCAGCGGCAAAGGTAGGACAGTATCCAGTGACGGTGTTGCCGCACCAGTAAATTACGGAATTTCCGTTCACGTCCCCGCCGGGATACAGCCGGGTCACCAGATATCCGCTGTCATCGGCCCAGTGGTCAGGACAGTTCGTGAAAATCACCGGCTTGGAAAGATCATAGCCATCCAGAAGCCTTGTTGCCAATGTGTGAACCACGTAGGATTCCTTCTCACTGCGGACGTAATCGTTGAAGAACCACCGATTCATATCCGCAGACTGGATGAGCATCAGCAGGCAGATGCCAACGGCGGCAGCGGTTTTCAGAAGTCGCTTTGATTGGCACCAGGCAGTAATCAGCAGCGTCAAAAAGCCGGTATAGAAACAAAAGGTCTGGGCAATCCGGGGATGGAAGCTACCATAGATGATATGTATGAAGAAATTACTCAGAAACAGGGCAAGGAAACAGAGCAGCAACCAGAAATTTTCCTTTTTTGCTGCCAGCCACACCATCAGCAGCCCTCCCGCACCAGTGAGCGCACAGAAAATCCAAATAGGGTAGTAACGCACCTGCAGAGACTGACGGAAATATTCGGCAATTCCCAGGAGGGCGTCAGAAAAGGCCCGGAAAAAGCCCTTCTCCGAAGTGTCCCATGCGGTATAAGGAGAAGTAGTGCGGACATATCCGGACATGTGCTGCACCGCGGCCACCAATGCATAGTAGGACATAACGGCAACGACCAGCACAAGCGCAAATCCAAGTCCGTGTTTCAGCAGGGACAGAAATTCCCATTTCTCCGGGTCTTTCAGAATTTCCAGAATAAGGATGGCAAAAACCCCGCAGACATACAAAAAGAGGAAGGATTCGTAGCTGGCAATGGTGACCATCCCTAGAAGCACTGCCGGAAACGCCACCCGCCTCTCGCCGCGGACAAACCATCGCGCATACAATAAAGACATGGGGCAACAGCAGAAAGAGGTCGTCGTGGCAAGAACATCCAGGGAATACAAGAATTTTTCCACATTGATGGAGCAGCTGAGATAGATAGCTGTGAAGGCAGCCAAAGCGCCAACCGGGAGCTTTCCCTCACATACCGTCTGGAAGAGTCCACAGAACAGCAAGGCGGACAGACAAAAGAGAGAGGCGCCCACAAACTCCGTGAAAAACGGAATAAAGGCAACGAACCGAGTAACCGTGTTCAGCAGCACATGCAGCAGCCGCCCCTGACGGATCATGTTCCAGGAGCCGTCACTGTAGAGGTAAAAATTTCGGGCAACATCATCAACGCCGATGGACTGGTGGGTAACGGCAAAGCCATAGCACAGAATCGTTACAAACAGGGCAGTAAAGACCAGTACCCGGTTTTGCAGCACATCCCGAAAATAATCTGTTTTTTGTATATTTTTCTTCATTTCATGCCTCGCAGAATTTTTTTCCAGTATACCATCCGAGAACGAAAAAAACAAGGTGGCACCTTTGTTTTTTATCCGATAACATTTTCCTCTGTACTTTTTGAGATTTCCGTGTTATACTAGCGCTGTAATAATCGAAATTATGTTTGCAATCAAAGGAGGCCGCGCCGGAATGAAAGCCCGAAGCTATATCGCCATCGACTTGAAATCCTTCTACGCCTCCGTGGAGTGCATCCAGCGGGGGTTAGACCCCATGACCACCAATCTGGTGGTGGCCGACCCCAGCCGCACCGATAAAACCATCTGTCTTGCGGTCTCCCCTTCCCTGAAATCCTTCGGCATTCCCGGCCGGCCCCGGCTGTTTGAGGTGGTGCAGAAGATTGGGCAGGTCAACGCGCTGCGGAGGACCTCCGCCCCGGGGCGCGTCTTCACCGGCAAATCCCACGACTACACCGAACTGCGCGGGCATCCGGAGCTGGAGGTGGACTACATCGTGGCACCCCCGCAGATGGCGTTTTATATGGAGACCAGCGCGGCCATCTACAATATTTATCTCAAGTACGTTGCCCCGGAGGATATTCACCCCTACTCCATCGACGAGGTGTTCATCGACGCCACGAATTACCTGAAACTCTACCGCATGACCCCGGAGGAGCTTGCCATGAAGATCATCCTGGACATTCTGGAAAACACCGGCATCACGGCCACCGCCGGAATCGGAACGAATTTGTATCTTGCCAAGGTGGCCATGGACATCGTGGCGAAGCACATTCCCGCGGACAAGAACGGCGTGCGCATCGCACAGCTGGACGAGCTGCGCTACCGGCAGGAGCTGTGGTCCCACCGCCCTCTGACGGATTTCTGGCGGGTCGGCCCTGGTTACGCGAAAAAGCTGGAAAAGGTGGGGCTTCGCACCATGGGGGACGTCGCCCGGTGTTCCGTGGGCAAGCCCACGGAGTTTTACAATGAAGACCTGCTGTATAAGCTGTTCGGCGTCAACGCCCAGCTGCTCATCGACCACGCCTGGGGGTGGGAGCCATGCACCATCGCGGACATCAAGGCCTACAAGCCGGAATCCAGCAGCCTCAGCCCGGGGCAGGTGCTGCAATGTCCCTACACCGCGGAAAAAGCCCGGCTGGTTGCCCGGGAAATGGCAGACGATCTTTCTCTGGATCTGGTGGACAAGGGGCTTGTCACCGACCAGATCGTTCTGACGGTGGGCTACGACATTGAAAATCTCACCGACCCAGAGCGAAGCCGCACCTATCACGGCGCCGTCACCGTCGACCGTTATGGCCGCAGAATTCCCAAGCACGCCCACGGCACCGCCAATCTGGGCAGACATACCGCCTCCTCCAAGGCAATCGTCAGTGCCGTCGCAGAGCTTTACGACCGCATCGTGGATCCCAATCTTCTAATCAGGCGGCTGTATCTGTCCGCCAATCACATCGTCCCGGAGGCCTCCCTGCCCCGGCAAGAGGCTTCCGAGCAGCTGGACTTTTTCTCCGATTACGCCTCTCAGGAGAAGCGCCGCGCCGAGGAAGCGGCCGCGCAGGAGCGGGAAAAGCGCCGCCAGCAAGCGGTGCTGGCCATCAAAAAGAAGTACGGAAAAAACGCCATTCTGAAGGGCATGGACTTAGAGGAAGGTGCCACCGCCAGAGACCGGAACGGTCAGATAGGAGGACACAAAGCATAATGGGCGAATATGACGATCTGATTTACCTGCCCCATCCCGTTTCCCGGAAGCATCCTCCCATGTCCGTCATGGACAGAGCCGCGCAGTTTTCCCCTTTTTCTGCCCTCACCGGCTACGAAGCAGTCCTCCAGGAGGCAGGCCGCCTGACGGACAGCCGTGCGGAATTGTCGGAGTACAGCCGGGACATTCTGGATCAAAAGCAGCAAATTCTCCTGGATGCCGCCCCGGCGCACCCGGAGATCACCATAACCTACTTCATCCCCGACCGCCGCAAGCAGGGCGGCGCATACGGGACGCTCAAGGGGGGACTAAAGAAAATCGACCTATGCCGCCGCGTGATCATCCTGCTGGACGGAACGGAAGTTTCCCTGGACGATGTTGTGAATATCCAGTGTGAGCTGTTTGCCGATCCGGCCTATGGCAAACCGGGCGAATCGTAAGCAGTCAGCCCATTCCACCCCTTCCAAAAAGCTTGCACAGCCGAAAATATTCATCAAGCGTCAAAGTAAAAGCCTGGAACGAGAAAATTCTCGTTCCAGGCCTCTATTTTTACGCTTTACAACACATGCACGCCATCCGCCTCAAACGTCAAGGCGCAGGTCTCGCCTACCTGATAGATCCGATGGTTCTTGGGGTTGTAATCCGTCAGCTTTACCAGGGTGTCGCCCACCATCACGTGGTAGTTCTGATACGCGCCCATGAAGCAGCTGAGAACCACGCGGCACTTCAAATCGCCTTCCGGAACAAGCCCGGCAGACTCCGGCCGCAGGACGATGGTGTAGTCCTCCCCTACCGTCATGCCCTCCGTCGCGGCTACCCGAACCTGGGCGTCCGCCAGCTGCAACACGCCGCAGCCGTCCTCCAGCGCCACGCACTTGCCCCGAAGGAAGTTTGCCTCGCCGATGAAATCAGCAACAAACTCGCTGTTGGGGTGATAGTAGATTTCCTGTGGGCTGCCGATCTGGGCGACTACGCCCTTGTTCATGATGATAATGGAATCCGACAGCGCCATGGCCTCGCTCTGGTCGTGGGTGACGTAGATTGCGGTAATGCCCGTGGCCTGCTGGATGCGGCGAATTTCGGTGCGCATGCTCACTCGAAGCTTCGCGTCCAGATTGGACAGCGGCTCGTCGAACAGCAGCACACCCGGTTCCAGAACCAGCGCCCGTGCCAGGGCAACACGCTGCTGCTGACCGCCGGAAAGCTGATTCGTCATCCGCGCTTCCATGCCGGACAGCTCCACCAGTTCCAGAATGCGGGTGACCCGCTCCTTGATCTCGTCCTTGGGGACCTTGCGCAGCTTCAGGCCGTAGGCCACGTTGTCAAACACGTTGTAGTGGGGCAGCAGCGCGTAGCTCTGGAACACCATGGCCGTGTCCCGCTTGTTGGGGGGCAGGGCGTTGATGGCCTCGTTGCCCAGGTAGATTTCGCCCTCGTCGGGGCTTTCAAAGCCCGCGATCATACGCAGGGTGGTCGTCTTGCCGCAGCCGGAGGGGCCTAGAAGTGTCACGAAGGAACCGGGCTGAATTTCCAGACAGGTGTCCTTCACCGCGTAAAAGTCCTTGCCGGTTTTGGGGTCTTTATAGATCTTGGAAATATGATCCAGGCGAACGCCTTTTTTCTCTTTTTCCATAACTCAAGCCTCCTTGATTTTTTTGCTGGTGCCGAAGAACTTCATGGCCAGATTCATCAGCAGCACCGAGCCGTAGGTGATCAGAATCAGAATTGTGGCAAAGGCGCAGGCAATGCTGTAGGAGCCTTTTTCGGCAAATTCATTGATCTGTACGGTGATGAGCAGGAACTGGGGCGTGACCAGCAGAATAATGGCGGAAATTGCCGTGATGCTGCGGACAAACGCGGTGACAAGGCCGCTGAGGAAGGAATCCTTGATCAGCGGCAGCGTCACGGTCATGAAGACCCGGAAGCTGTTGGCGCCCATGTCGTAGGCGGATTCCTCGATGGATTTGTCAATCTGGCGCAGGGCGGAAATGCCGCTGCGGGTGCCGGTGGGCAGGCTGCGCACCACGAAGACAATGATAAGGATCGCCGCGCTTCCGTAAAGGCCGCTGAGCAGTCCCGTGTGGAACAGGCCTCCGGAGAAGCCCCGGATGTAGCCGACGCCCAGAACCGTGCCGGGAACCGCCATGGCCAGCATGGAGACCGCCTCGATAAAGCCCTTGGCCTTGAATTTCTTCTTGACCACCAGATAGGAGATGATCATGGACAGCAGCGCCGTGATGGGTGCGGAGATCAGCGACAGGACAAAGGAGTCCTTAAAGGCCTTCAGTCCCTTATACTTGGTGAAGACCTGGGTAAACCATTTGAAGGTCAGGGGGCTGAACTTGTAGCCCCAGGTGGGGAACAGTGCGCCGATGGGGACGCACAGGTACATCATGACCACGAAGATCGCCGCCAGAGAGCAAAGCACCGTCAGCGGAACCGTCACCGACTTGTCGGCGATGAGCATTCTCGCCCGAGACGCCTTGCCCGTCAGGGTCGCGGCGGTTTTTGCCTCCAGATAGTATTTCTGAACGGCGAACATCAGCAGCGTAATGCTCAGCAGCACCACGGCCATCGCCGCGGCGCCCTCTTTGTCATACGCGCCGGTGATCTGCAAATAAATGGTCGTGGCCAGGGTATCGTAGGAGCCGCCGATAATCATGGGGTTGGCAAAGTCGGCGATGGACTCAATAAAAGTCACCAGAAACGCATTGCCCAGTCCCGGAAGCATCAGCGGGAACGTAACGGTCGCGAACACCTTCCACCGGGAAGCGCCCATATCCCGGGCGGCTTCTTCCAAAGAGGGGTCGATGTTTTTCAGCAGCCCCTTGAGCATCATGTAGCACACCGGAAAAAAGGTCAGCGTCTGGACGATGGCGATGCCCCAGAAGCCGTATACGTTATTATCGTAAATTTTCAGCAGGAACCGGGTAATCAGCCCCGCCTTGCCGAACAGCATGATCATGGACAATGACAACACAAAGGGCGGCGAAACGACGGGCAGCATGGACACGACCTTGAACAGCCCGCCGGAGAATTTGCCCAGCTTCACGTAGACCTCCACATAGGCAAACAGCAGCCCCAGCAGCGTGGAAAGAATGCCCACCAGAAAGCCGACCTTCAGGGTATTGGCAATGGATGTACGGAAATTCGCCATGGCCAGAACCCGCTTGAAAATGCCCAGGGTCAGGCCGTTTTTGCTGTAAAAACTATCCACCAGCAGGATCGCCAGAGGGTAGAGAATGAACAAGGTCAGAAAAGCAATCAGAACCACAATGGTCGTGACCATGATTGGATCCGCCAGCAGCTTTCTGCGATCCAAAGACGCGCTTTGTCTTTTTGTCTTAACTTCTGTCATAAGCAGTTCTCCTTTCAGGGAAATGGGAACGGAGCGCGGGAGAGAAATCTGGGAGCCGGCAAAATGCCGCTGCTTTGGCACTTTGGCAGCTTTTTAGATACGATTAAGGAGGATGGCGGATCGCGCCATCCTCCTTGGGAATTCGGAATTTTGTGCTTACTCAGTCTTGAAACGGTCGTCGCCGCCGCCCAGAGCAGTCATGACCTCTTCAACATAGGTCTTGATGTTGTTCTTGGCGTCCTCGAAGTCGTAATCCATCACGTTCTCGGGATCCAGACCGAACTCGGAAGCCTGCTCAGGCTGCTTGGCGTTGTCGATCACCAGGAACTGATAGGAGCCGTGGCTGGCAGCCAGCTCAACGCACTCGGGGGACAGAGCGTACTCGACCCACAGCTTGGCAGCGTTGGGGTGCTTCGCGCCCTTAAAGATGGCGGTAGCGCCGATCTCGAAGGAGGTGCCGCTGGAGGGGATGATCAGCTGGACGTTCTCATAGCCGTTGTCCACGATCTGGGTGATGCCGTCATGCAGGAAGCCGATGCCGATGACGCACTCACCGGTGCCGACGTTCTTGGAGGGACCGGAGCCGGAC
>CAKTKF010000042.1 GCA_934569215.1 uncultured Oscillospiraceae bacterium | reverse complement strand
TTTGGCGCGGGCGGCGTGTCCGTGGCCATCGGCGAGCTGGCCGACGGTCTGGAGATCGACCTGAACGCCGTTCCCAAGAAGTATGAAGGTCTGGACGGCACCGAGCTTGCCATCTCCGAATCTCAGGAGCGGATGGCCGTGGTGGTGGAAGCGAAGGACGCGGGGCGGTTTCTGGAGCTTGCCGCCACGGAAAACCTGAACGCCGTCCCCGTGGCGGTGGTCACGGAAAGCCCCCGTCTGGTGATGAACTGGAACGGCAAAAAAATCTGCGACATCAGCCGGGAGTTCCTGAATTCCAACGGCGCGGCCAAGCACATGGACGCCGCCGCCGAAAAGGCGCAGAGCTACGGCAAAACCGTCACCGGCGATTTTGCGGAAAACTTCCTCGCCGTGGCTTCCGACCTGAACACCTGCTCCAAGCGGGGTCTTTCTGAGCGGTTCGACTCCACCATCGGCGCGGGCACCGTGCTGATGCCCTTTGGCGGCAAATACCAGCTCACCCCCGTGCAGGCCATGGTGCAGAAAATCTCCGTGGAGAAAAAGCACACCGACGACTGCTCCTTCATGGCCTTCGGCTATAACCCCTTCATCACCTCCGCGTCCCCCTATCACGGCGCGTATCTGGCCGTGGTGGAGTCCGTGTGCAAGCTCATCGCCTCCGGCGCGTCCTTCGAGGACACTTACCTAACTTTCCAAGAGTATTTTGAGCGCCTCGGCAAGGACCCCAAGCGCTGGGGCAAGCCCCTTGCCGCACTGCTGGGCGCGTTCCGGGCGCAGATGGAGCTGGGCATCGGCGCCATCGGCGGCAAGGACTCCATGTCCGGTTCCTTCGAGAAGCTGGATGTTCCGCCCACGCTGGTTTCCTTCGCCGTCACCACCGGCAAGACCGGCGAAGTCGTCTCCCCCGAATTCAAGGCCGCGGGTCACAAGGTCTGCCTGCTGACCCCCGCCTACGACGAAAACGGCCTGCCCGAAACCGCTTCCCTGCTGGAAACCTTCGACACCGTTACCAAACTCCTTCGCAGCGGCAGGGCCGTGGCCGCCTACACCCCCGGCATGGGCGGCATCGCGGAGGCCGTGATGAAGATGGGCTTCGGCAACGGCTTCGGCTTCGCCTTTGACGACGCGCTGACCCTTGACGAGCTGTTCGGCTACGCCTATGGCAGCTTCGTGCTGGAAATGGCTGACGGCACCGTGGGCAAAGTCCTGGGCGTCACCACCGCCGACGGCAGCTTCTCCTATCATGGCGAGACTCTGTCCCAAACCGAAGTTCTCAGCGCCTACGAAGACAAGCTGGAATCCGTCTACGCCTGCAACATCCCCACCCCGGCGCAGAGCATGGAGACCTTCTCCTATGTCGCATCCGAGCGGAAAGCTCCCGCCGTCAAGGTTACCAAGCCCAAAGTCCTGATCCCCGCCTTCCCCGGCACCAACTGCGAATACGACTCCGCCAAGGCCGTCCGGGACGCGGGGGCGGAGCCGGAGATCATCGTCATCAACAACCTGAGCGCCGACGGCATTGCCCGCAGCGTGGAGCGCTTTGCGAACGAACTGAAAACCGCCCAGATGGTGTTCATCCCCGGCGGCTTCTCCGGCGGCGACGAGCCGGACGGCTCCGGCAAGTTCATCACCGCCTTCTTCCGCAACGCCGCCGTCAAGGAGGGCGTCACCGCCCTTCTGGAGCAGCGGGACGGTCTGATGTGCGGCATCTGCAACGGTTTTCAGGCGCTCATCAAGCTGGGTCTGGTGCCCTACGGCAAAATCATCGACACCGACGAGACCTGCCCCACCCTGACCTTCAACAACATTTCCCGCCACCAGAGCCGCATCGTCCACACCCGGGTCGCCTCCAACAAGTCCCCGTGGCTGGCGCTGACCAACGTGGGCGACGTGTACAATGTCCCCATTTCCCACGGCGAGGGCAAGTTCCTTGCCTCCGAGGAACTGATTCGCCAGTTGGCGGCCAATGGCCAGATCGCCACCCAATATGTTGATCTGGACGGCAATGCCACCGCCGACGTCCACTTCAACCCCAACGGTTCTCTGTACGCCATCGAGGGCATCACCTCCCCCGACGGTCGGGTCTTCGGCAAAATGGGTCACAGCGAGCGCATCGGCTCCGGCCTGTACAAGAATGTCCCCGGCGAGTACAACATCCGCATGTTTGAAGCGGCGGTCAAATACTTTAGATAACTCCCTTTCCTCCATAAAAGGCGCTGTCTCACGGCTTGGTGAGACAGCGCCTTTTAGAATTTATGCCGGGTCCCCGCTCTCGGACAGCTCGCGGTAGGTCTGCCGGATAAAGAAAACCGCGATGATGAATGTCAGCAGATCCGCCGCCGGGAACGACCACAGCAGGCCGTCCAGCCCGAAGAAAACCGGAAGGATCACAGGCAGAAACACGCCGAAAATGATCTCGCGGGTGAGGGAGACCACGGTGGACGCAAGCGCCTTGCCCAGCGCCTGCAAATAAATGAAGGTTCCCTTGTTCAGCGTCGCCAGGGGCATCAGGCACAGGTAGACCCGGAAGCACTTCACGGTAAAGTCCGCGTAATAGGCGCTTTCGTTTGCCGCGCCGAACAGCATGGCGATTTGCAGGGGAAAACCTTCCACGATCACCAGTGCAACGGCACCGACGATGAACTCCGCCAGTAGCAGCCGGGAAAACAGTGCTTTGGCGCGGTCTTTCTTCTTCGCGCCGACGTTATACCCGGCAATGGGGATGCACCCGGCGGCCATACCGATGGCAATGGAAATAGCGATCTGGAAGAATTTCATGACGATGCCCAGGACGGCAAGGGGGATCTGCGCATACTCCGGCTGCCCGAAAATCGGGTCTTTCGCGCCGTATTTCATGCACATATTCTGCACGGCCGCCATGGAGATGACCAGGGAAATCTGGGCAAGGAAGCTGGTCAGCCCCAGCATCAGGAACTTTGGGATCAGCTTTCCGTCCAGTCGGAAGCTGCTTCTTTCCAACGTGATGACCTTCATGTGCCGCAGATACCAGATGGAGAGCGCCGCCGTCAGCACCTGACCAATCACGGTAGCCACCGCCGCGCCCATCATGCCCCAGTGGAAGCCGTAAATAAAGATGGGGTCGAGGATCACATTGGCAATTGCACCGGAAACGGTGGCGACCATGGCAAATTTAGGACTTCCGTCGCTGCGGATGACCGGGTTCATGGCCTGCCCGAACATATAGAACGGGACGCCCAATGTGATATAGAAGAAGTATTCCTTTGCAAACCCATAGGTTTCCCCGTTGACCGTGCCGCCGAACAGGGCGAGGATGGGTTCGCTGAAGATCAGATAAACCGCCGTCAGCACAAGGCTGCTCGCCACGCAGAGGACGACGGCGTTGCCCACGGACTTATGGGTGTCCTCCCGGGCATTGCGCCCCAGGGCGATACTGACAAAGGCGCAGCAGCCGTCGCCGATGAACACGGCGATACCGAGGGCGAACACCGTCAGTGGGAAAACCACGGTATTGGCCGCGTTGCCGTAGGAGCCTAAGTAGCTGGCATTGGCAATGAAAATCTGGTCAACGATGTTATACAGCGCCCCCACCAGCAGCGAGATAATGCAGGGAACGGCGTACTGTCGCATGAGCTTGCCGATACGCTCTGTTCCCAAAAAATGATTTCCTGTTTCCATATCATTCACCTTTCTTTGACATAAAAATAATGCGTAAGTCCGTCAAAATCCGGACTTACGCATTTTTGCTGCACGATTTACTATAAAATTCTCCGTCACTCTCCGCCTCTCACCCATTTCCGCAAAAAATGCGCGCGGCGCTTCTGCAACCGGATTTACGCAGAAACGCCACACGCTGTAGGCTTATTATAACGGATGGGGCGGGAAATTTCAAATGTTTTTTGCAGCAAAAAATCGGCACCCGCTTGCGGCAGGTGCCGATTTCTGCTTATCTCACATACTCGATCACAACGCGGCGGTTGGGTTCTACGCCGGTGGAGTGGGTGGTGATGTTCTCCATGTCCTGCAAGGCCGCGTGGATCACGTGGCGCTCGTAGGCGTTCATGGGTTCCAGGGTGGTGCGGCGGTGGGCTTTCAGCACCTGCTGCGCCTTCTTCCGGGCGTAGCGGCGCAGACTCTCCTCCCGCTTTTCCCGGTAGCACTCCGCATCCACGTTGACGCGGATATGGCCTTCCACATCCCGGTTGACGGTGTAGTTGGTCAGATGCTGAATGGCATCCAGGGTGTCGCCCCGGCGGCCGATCAGGTAGCCTAAGTCGTCGCCTACCAGGTCAACCTTGTATGTATTGCCCTCGTCCTTCCAGCAGTGGGGAACGGCGTTGGAATCCATATGCTCCAGCAGGCCCTTGATGAAAACCTCGATCTTCTCCTCTACGGAACCGGGTTCAGCAGGGGCGTAGGTCTTGGGGGCAGCGGGCGCCTTGGGCTTCTCCGGACGGGGAGCCTTGGGGGCGCGGGGCTTTTCCTGTTTGGGCGGCTCGGGGCGCTTTGCAGGTGCGGGTGCGGGAGCGGTCGGCGCGGGCTTGGGCGGCTCAGCCTTAGGAGCCTCGGGAGCTTCCGGCTTCTTCACCGGGGCAGCGGGCGGCTTGGGCTTGGAGCGGGAGGCGCTGCCAAGCGCACTCTTGGGCTTCTCTTCCTTCTCCGGCACGGGGTCGGGAACCTCGTAGCTCACCTGCACCTTGGCGCTCTGGGCGCCGAAGCCCAGGAAACCGGACTTGGCCTGCTGCAGCACCGTGACGGACACGCTGTCACGATCCAGCCCCAGCTGGCTCAGCGCGGATTCAATGGCAAGATCAATGGTCTTGCCGGAAGTGATAATCGACTTTTCCATGGCTTATTCCTCCATAGACTTGGGCGCGTAACGGTCAGGGTCATAGTTGCGGCCCTTGCAGAAGGGACGCTCGGAAACACCGGACAGGGGGGCGTTTTCCTCCTGGGTGACTTCCTCCACAATGCCCTTCCGGGCGGCGTACTCCTTGGCAGCCGCGGCCTTGGCGGCCTGCTCCTGATCCCGCTGCTGCTTTTCCAGCTTCTTCTTGCTGGTGTTGGCGGTGATGCCGTCGGGATTGGCGGCACGGCGCTCGGCGCGGATGCGCTCCTTCTCGGCTTCAATCCGCTCCTGCTCCAGCGCCTTTTGCAGACGCACGGCGTCCTCCGCGTCATAGATCTTGCGGTAGTGGTTGGTCATAATGGGGTCGGAGATCATTCTCACCACGCCGCCGATGAACCAGTACAGGGACAGTCCGGCGGAAACGGTGAAGCCGATCCACAGAGACATCAGGGGCATCATCCACATCATGACCTTCATGGACTGGTTCTGCTGGGAATTTTTGGCGGTCTCCTTGTCCTGAACGCCGTTCTCGTCGGTGATGACGGAGTCGTTGGTCTTCTGGCTGATGACCATCTGCAGCAGCTGAGAAGCGGCAGAGGTCAGGGCGATCAGGAACGCGCCGATGTGCGCCCAATCCCACGCCCAGCTGGCGGAGAAGACATTGAACTGGGGCACAGCGCCCAGGTTAATGCCCAGGAAATCGAAATTGATACCGGCAAGAACGGTCTCGCTGATGCCGGGGATGGCGGCGCGCAGTTCGTCTGCGTACTGGGGGATCAGCTGCGCGGCGACGACCTGCTCGTAAGCGGAATTGGAAGTAAACATATCCGGCGCGGCCGTCTTGATGACCTCCACGATCTGCTTCGCCGTGTCGGCGGACTGCATCAGGATGTAGGTAATGGGCTGGCGGATAACGGCGAACAGGGGAAACAGAATCAGAATGGGAATGAAGCTCCACAGGCAGCCGCCGCCCATGGAAACGCCCTCGGACTTCTGAAGCTCCTGGATGGCCTGGTTCTGGCGCTGGGGGTCGTCCGCGTACTTCTGCTGGATGGCCTGCATCCGGGGCGTCAGACGGGACATCTTCATCATGCTCTTCTTGGACTTCGCGTTCAGGGGCATCAGAACCAGCTGCACGATGACGGCGAACAGGATCATGGCGACGCCGTAGTTGTGGGTGGTTTCATACAGAACCGACAGCAGCCACCCGAACGGCACAGTTATGATGTCCGATAATTGGAATGCGAGAAACATTGCCTTTCCTCCTTAGAGATTCAATGGTCATGGTACCGGGTCGTAGATATCCCCGCGGTAGAAGGGATTGCACCGCAAAAACCGCTTCAGGGCAAGCCAGCCGCCCTTGAGGATACCGTACTTGCTGATGGCTTCGTAGGCGTAAGCGGAACAGGTGGGGCGAAACCGGCACCGTGCCGGAAACGCCGGGGAAATCCAGCGCTGATAAAAGCGAATGAGCTTGAGAAACATTTTTTTCATAACCGCAGTTTAATCCTGTATCTGTACCGGCTTCAAAATTCCCGCTTTTTTCGCAAGGGTCAGGTAGCTTGCCGTCAGCTTCTCAAAGGGAGCCTCCACGGCCCTCGTCCTTGCCACCACCACGATGTCCCAGCCGGGCTGGAACTTTTCCTCGTTCAGGCGGTAGACCTCCCGGATGCGGCGGCGGGTGCGGTTGCGCACGTGAGCCTTGCCCAGCTTTTTGCTGACGGTGATGCCCACCCGGTTCCCGCCTGTGCGGTTCTTTCTGGCGTAAAGCACCAGCAGACCGTCGGCAACGCCGGAGGTGTGATACAGGCGCCTGAAAATATGATTGAGCTTCAGGCTGGTTGAATACTTCATACTGTTTCCTCGCTAAAAAGGGAGCGGGGCGAACGTTCCATTCACCCCGCTGTAGCTCCCGTTTCGCTCTTAAGCGCGTTTTCCGCTCTAGGGTGTATCTGAAAACTGGCGAAATGACCGGCAGCGAGGGATTTCCGTCCTGCGCAAGCCATTTTTCCGCGGGAATACCTGCTGTATTTCAAGGGAAAATGGCGCGGCACAGGGCAAAAAGAGCAGCTGTCCGGGCGTTTTGACAGTTTTCAGATGCACCCTAGTTAACCCACGGACATACGCATCAGGCGGACAGAACCTTGCGGCCCTTCGCACGACGGCGGGCCAGAACCTTGCGGCCGTTGGAAGTCGCCATTCTCTGGCGGAAACCGTGAACCTTGGAACGGTGACGGCGGCTGGGCTGATAGGTACGCTTCATTTAGGATACACCTCCTGTCAAAATACAATATGCTCAACAGCCTTTCGGCCGCAGCAACACATGCTCAGACTGATACTACAGTCATACCCGCTCATTATAACCGAAAAACACTGTTTGGTCAATCTTTTTTTCGTGCTTCTGTCAGTCTATTTTCAAATTCCCGCCGGAAAAGGTTCCGTCCAGCTTGGAAAGAACACGGTCATAGTCTTCCGTCCCCGGCTCGTAGGGGGTGGGCTGGAAATTATTCCGCCCGGTGATGGAGCTGACGCTGGCGGGTACGACGGTCAGCTGTCCCAGTCTGACCGTTCCATCCCCGTCCCGGATGACCTCCTGCTGCACCAGCGCCGTGTCGTAGTCCTTGGGGGCGCCGTTGCCGCCGAAGCTGAAATTCCCCAG
>CAKTKF010000041.1 GCA_934569215.1 uncultured Oscillospiraceae bacterium | reverse complement strand
AGGCGGGCTTCTCCGTCGCCCATGACGCCGTGGCCTACGAAACCAGCGCCTCCGCCGCTGCCAAGACCTATGCAAATGTCCTGGTGGTGAAGGCGGGCAACGAGAATAACGAGGGCGTTCAGGCTCTGGTCAAGGTTCTCAAGTCCGACGAGATCAAGCAGTTCATCAACGACACTTATGACGGTGCGGTGATTCCTTTCGAGGACTGACAAATAAGCGGGCAGCCGCAGAATGCGGCTGCCCTGCTGTGCTATCTTGATCAGGGGGTAGAAAAATGACACAAACCTATCTGGAAGTCCATAACCTGTGTAAGACCTTCACCGCGAAAAACGGCAGTGTGGAGGCTTTGAAGGGTGTGTCCCTCTCCGTTGGCAAGGGGGAAATTTTCGGCGTGATCGGCCTGTCCGGCGCGGGCAAGAGCACGCTGGTACGATGTATGAATCTGCTGGAGCGCCCCGACAGCGGGGACGTTCTGCTGAACGGAGAAAGTCTGCTGAAGCTGAGCAAAGAGCAGCTTCGTCTGCGCCGGCAGAAGATCGGCATGATCTTCCAGCATTTTAATCTGCTGGAACAGCAGACGGTGCTGGAAAACGTCTGCTTCCCGCTGGAAATTCGGGGCATCCCCAGAAAAGAGCGGCGGGAAAAGGCGCTGGAGTTGCTGGAGAAAGTGGGACTGGCAGATAAGGCAAACGCCTATCCCGCCCAGCTTTCCGGCGGGCAGAAGCAGCGGGTGGCTATCGCCCGGGTGCTTGCCAATGAGCCGGAGGTCATATTGTGTGACGAGGCTACCAGCGCCCTTGACCCGGAGACCACCCAGACCATTTTGAAGCTGCTGAAAAGCATCCGGGATACGTTTGGCATCACCATCGTGGTCATCACCCACGAAATGCGGGTGATCCAACAGGTCTGCACCCGGGTGGCGGTGCTGGACGGCGGACTGGTGCAGGAGGAGGGCAGCGTTGCCGATATCTTTGCCCATCCCGCGTCCCGGGCGGCCAAGCGGCTGCTGCTGATCGAAGACGAGGAGGAAGAAAGCTATGCTGGATAAAGCGATGATCGAAATGATGGCCCAGGGCATCTGGGATACCTGCTACATGACCCTCGTCTCCACCTTTTTTGGCTACGTCATCGGCCTGCCCCTGGGCATCGCCCTGACGCTGACGGACGAAAACGGCATTACCCCCAATCGGGCAGTTTACCGGGTGCTGGATATCATCATCAACGTCACCCGGAGCGTTCCCTTCCTGATTCTGCTGATCGCGGTAATGCCTTTGACCAAGCTGCTTGTGGGCAAAAGCTACGGCTCTACCGCCACCATCGTTCCTCTGACGCTGGCCGCCGCGCCGTTGGTCGGCAGAATGGTGGAGTCCTCTCTGAAAGAGGTTCCCGCCGGGGTCATTGAGGCGGCGCTGAGCATGGGCGCGAAAACCGGCACCATCGTCCGGAAGGTGCTCATCGGCGAAGCCAGAACCTCCCTGCTGGTGGGCGGCACCATCGTTCTCGGCACGGTGCTGGGCTACTCTGCCATGGCGGGCGTCATCGGCGGCGGCGGACTGGGCGACATCGCCATCCGCTACGGCTACTACCGCTACGACACCGGGGTCATGCTGGTGACGCTGGTATTCATCGTCGCCATCGTGCAGCTGCTGCAAGGCATGGGAAATCTGGCGGCGCGGAAGATCGATCATAGAAAATAACAGAAACTCCGTATAAACTGGAAACCGGAGGGTGCTTATGGATTTTGAGGTTATGAGAGCCTACCTGCCAAGGTTTTGGGACGCGCTGCTGCTGACGCTTCGCATCGGCTGGCAGGGCGTTGCCTTGGCGCTGGTGCTGGGCGTTGCCTGCGCGGTGGCGGTGCATTGGAAAATTCCCGTGCTGCGGCAGATCGTCGGCGGCTACATTGAGCTGTTTCGCAATACGCCTTTGCTGGTGCAGCTGTTTTTCCTGTACTTCGCGCTGCCCAAAATCGGCGTCCGCATTTCCGCGGAAACCTGCGGCAAGCTGGGACTGGGGCTGCTGGGTGGCGCGTATATGGCGGAGACCTTCCGCAGCGGACTGGAAAACATTCCCATTATCCAGACGGAAAGCGCCCAGAGTTTAGGACTGCGCCCGGCGCAGGTGTTCGGCTATGTGATTCTGCCCCAGGCGGTGACCTCCAGCGTCCCCGGATTGCTGGCGAATCTGATTTTTCTGCTCAAGGAAACCAGCGTGTTTTCCACCATCAGTCTCATGGATTTGATGTTCACCGCGAAAGACCTGATCGGCATGTACGCCAAAACCATTGAATGCCTGACTATGCTCGTGGCTTTCTATCTGGTTATGCTCCTTCCCGTGTCCGTTCTGGGAAGCTGGCTGGAAAGGAGGCTGCGCTATGCAGAGTTTGGGAATTGACGTTCTGTTCAAAGGTACGAACTTCCTGCGGCTGCTGGGGGGCTTGTGGGTGGCGCTGCGTATCAGCCTGATCTCCGTCGCCATCAGCATCGTGCTGGGCATCGGA
Source organism: uncultured Oscillospiraceae bacterium (assembly GCA_934569215.1). Taxonomy (GTDB): domain Bacteria; phylum Bacillota; class Clostridia; order Oscillospirales; family Oscillospiraceae; genus Faecousia. Next base: position 4,993 of record CAKTKF010000041.1, on the reverse strand, counting down.
ATGGGAATGCTCATGACCTCCAAGAGCCGGATTTTGAAGGTGATTTTCCGGATTTACCTGGAAATCGTCCGGATCATGCCCCAGATGGTGCTGCTGTTTGTGGTGTATTTCGGCACTACCCGGGTCTTCGGCTGGAATCTGGAAGCGGAAGCGGCGGCCATCATCGTGTTCAGCTTCTGGGGTACGGCGGAAATGGGCGATCTGGTGCGGGGCGCACTGCAAAGCATCCCCGTCATTCAGTGGGAGAGCGCCCAGGCGCTGGGCATGAAGCCCATTCAGGTGTACACCCTGGTGATTCTGCCCCAGACCGTCCGGCGGCTGATCCCGCTGTCCATCAACCTTATCACCCGTATGGTGAAAACCACCAGCCTTGTGATGATGATCGGCATTGTGGAGGTGCTGAAGGTCGCCCAACAGATCATCGAGGCCAACCGGCGCACCTCTCCCAACGCCGCCTTCGGCGTTTTCGGGGTGGTATTTTTGCTGTATTTCCTGATTTGCTGGCCCATCAGCCGTCTGGCGGGGTACTTGGAGAAAAGGTGGTCATAACTGTGGAAAATGTGCTGTTAAGCGTGCGGCATCTGAAAAAAGCTTTCGGGGATCACGTGATTTTTGCAGATTTTAATATGGACGTCCGCAAGGGCGAGGTGGTCGTGGTCATCGGCCCCTCCGGCTGCGGAAAAAGCACCCTGCTTCGCTGCCTGAACGGCCTGGAGCCGATCCAGGGGGGCGAAATTCTGCTGGACGGAGAGCCGGTTCTCCAGGAAAGCAAATCCATCACCTGGATGCGGCAGAAAATCGGCATGGTTTTCCAGAGCTATGAGCTGTTCCCCCACAAGACCATTCTGGAAAACATTCTGCTCGCGCCTATGAAGGTGCAGAAGCGCCCCCGGGCAGAGGCAGAAAAGGAAGCCCTGGAGCTGCTGGAACGGGTGGGACTTGCCGACCGGAAGAACGACTATCCCCGGCAGCTATCCGGCGGGCAGAAGCAGCGGGTAGCCATCGTCCGGGCGATGTGTATGCACCCGGAGATTCTGCTGCTGGACGAGATCACCGCGGCCCTCGACCCGGAAATGGTGCGGGAGGTGCTGGATGTGGTTCTGTCTCTGGCCAAGGCGGGCAGTACCATGGTCATCGTCACCCATGAGATGAACTTTGCCCGGGCCATTGCCGACCGCATCCTGTTCATCGAAAACGGCGCGGTGGTGGAACAGTCCGACGACCCGAAGGCCTTTTTTGCCAGCCCGGGAACCGACCGGGCCAAGACGTTCCTCAAATCTTTCGACTACGAATAACGGAGAATCAGGATGTTGAATCAATTTTCCAGAACCGAGCTGCTGCTGGGCAAGGACGCCATGGAGCGCCTCGCCGCGTCCCGGGTAGCGGTATTCGGCATCGGCGGCGTAGGCGGATATGTCTGCGAGGCGCTGGTGCGCAGCGGCGTGGGGGCGATCGACCTGGTGGACGATGACCGGGTCTGCCTGACCAACCTGAACCGTCAGCTCATCGCCACCCGAAAAACCGTAGGACGGCTGAAAACGGAGGTCATGCAGGAGCGGATTCAAGAGATCAACCCCAATGTGAAGGTGCAGCTGCACACCTGCTTCTTCCTGCCGGAAAACGCGGACAGCTTTTCCTTCGCCGATTACGACTACGTGGTGGACGCCGTGGACACGGTTTCCGCCAAGCTGGCGCTGGTGGAGCAGTGCGCCAGAACCCACACGCCCATCATCAGCTGTATGGGCGCGGGGAACAAGCTCGACCCCACCGCTTTCCGTGTCGCGGATATCTACAAGACCCGTGTCGATCCTCTGGCGCGGGTCATGCGCCGGGAGCTGAAAAAGCGGGGCATCCGGAAATTGAAGGTCGTCTATTCCGAGGAGCAGCCCCTGCGCCCCATTGAGGACATGGCCATCAGCTGTCGGGCGCACTGCATCTGTCCTCCTGGCACCAAGCGCCACTGCACCGACCGCCGGGATATTCCCGGCAGCACAGCCTTTGTCCCCTCCGTAGCCGGCCTGATTCTGACCGGCGAGGTGGTGAAGGATTTGGCCGGGGCGGGAAGCCGGTGAATTACGAAATTATCCATTTACCGCAGTCGCCGGTCATAGTATGGATGGGCATTCGCTGCATTTTTGGATTCCCTCTCGTTTTGCAGCAGTTCCCGTCTTCTCGCCGAATTCTGCAAACGCGGCCTTCCACTTTATTGGTTAAAGAAAACCGCGACGAAGTGAAGTTATAAGATAACGGTAGACAACATGGTGGTTTTCCATGTGTCTACCGTTATTTTACAACCTCAACGCGGCCGGTGGCTATGATTCACTTTGGTATAACCAAACGGAGCGAGACTCACTGATAATGTTTTTCACTTTTGAATTGCTTCGTTGATCTTCGCAATTTCGCTCTCGGAAAGTTCCGTGCGGGTTTCGGAATCCGTGACGATCGCACCGCCGTCATATCCGCTGCCGTGAAGTGCGCTGGTGAGCAGTATATAGTTCCAATAATCCGTGCTTTCCGGATCGTCAAGCCATCTTTCTTCAGCCATAAACTGGTCTAATACTTCGCCAGTATCATAGTTGACAATGATAAGAATATTGTCGTCGTTGTTGTCATCGTCTATTGCGTACCGCCAATCCGCCTTGACCAGAAGATAGTGGATAGACATATCGCTTTGACCCAGTCGATCCGCTTTCAGCTCAATGGCTCTCGTTACGGTAAACGGCTTGTCGGGAGCGCCGAACGTATCTGCAAATCGTTTTTCCCGGGCAGCAAATTCCTCTGTGCTTGTGTATTCCTTCAGATGCTCGATCAAAAAATCGGTAATAGAAACGCTTTCCCCATTGATTTTGATATCTTCCACGGTGCTTTCGCCTTTTTTGCTGCTGCAAGCCGCAAGGCTCAGGCACATAATTGCCGCCAGAAGCAGCGCAATCAGTTTTTTCATGCTCTCTTTCCTCGTTTCCTGTATTTTGCGCGTCCATTACGGCACGCGCCACACTTGCAGCCCACGCCACAATAATAGAATACAGCACAAACATCCCGAAAACAATTAACTGGCTGCATAGTATCAGCAAAATTCTTTTGAAAATCAAGTAAGTCAAAACAGCGCGTTCTACTCAAAAATCGCATTTGACAGGTCGATGGGGTTCTGGATCGGATTGTCAATATCCGTTCCGTTTCCGGAAAAGACAGTGCCGAAAAAGTCCAACGGCATTGCACAGGGAAGGTTTACAAATTGAATGCCAACATCATTGCCCTCAATCCTACAGTCCGGAAATCCGTCTTTGGAAAAGGAATAGCGCAATGTATCATAGGAAAATCCGATTTTGTTATTCCGGAATGTACAGGCTTCCACGCCGATCATGCCGCCGTTTTTCACGGCTGCGCCGATATCATAGCCCGTGAAAGAACAATTCTCAATCATCGTCGATGCCGTGGCGGTAAGCCCGTTGCCGCCGTTGCCCACAAAATCCAGATCATGCAGCACTACCTTGTCCGGGACGTGGGTGCTGACGGTCAGACTTCCCTCGATCACGGTTCGCCCGCTGCCGTCGCAGCAGCCATAGAGATTCACCGCGCGGGAGGATATGTGCAGATCGCCGGTGTAGGTGACCGGCGGCAAATAAATATCCACGACGGTGTCTGCCGGAACCTCCCCGTCAATGCGGTCAAGGAGTGCCTTCAAATCTTCTATGGTATTCAGCGGGGTATCTTCCGCTGTAAAAGCCTCGTGCACAAGGGGCAGCACCTCAAAGGTATGCTTTAGTCGGATGGTATCGCCGTTTTTCATTGTCAGCGTCCAGACAAGCTCATTTGTTCCGCTTGCTCCGGTAAAAACCACATCCGTTTCCAAAACAGCGGCGCTAAACATCTCGTTATAACGCGGCTCCGCGATATCCAATGCACCGTTTTCGTTGGGGAATGCTTCCAGGATACACCGCTCCACCTTGGCAAGAAACGCTTCCGGGTCTACCGGCGTTCCGTTCCGGTAAACGCCAAGCATGGCAGGCAGGTAGGAGGTTTCGTCCACGGAAAGAGAAAGCGTCCGTTTTTCCTCCGGCTGCTTGTCTTCAATGTTGTTTAAAAAAGTGCCGACAAGCAGCTCATACGTTCCGTCCTGATCGGTATAAGTGACGGACGCGCCACCCTCGTAGGTTTTCGGGCGGTGGGGCAGGAACACCGCCAGTGCCGCCGTCACCAGCACAAGCGCGCACAGAGCCGCAATCAGCGCCTTTTTCCGCCACAGACGCGGGGGCTTTACTTCCTGCCTCTCAATCTGGCTTTGGGCGCAATGGGGGCAAAAGGAAGCGCCCTCCGGCAAGTCCGCGCCGCAATTTCTGCATTTTTTCATGTTATTCTCTCCTTAAAGCGCCTCCATCAGATAAAGCACGCTTTTGTATCGCTTTTCCGGATTTACCATGGTGCATTTTTGCACGATACGGCCTAAGCGGCCGCTTGCCAGTTCTTTGGACGGATGCTTTCCCGTGAGCATGATATTCAGCAGCACCCCAAGAGAATAGATATCCGCCCGCTCGTCCGTCTGGGCAATCCCGTATTGCTCCGGCGCGGCATAGCCCGTGGTTCCCAGAATCTGCGTGTCCTGGTTTGTGTCGCTTTTGAAAATGCGGGAAGCGTCAAAGTCGATGAGTATCGCCTCGCTGCCACGGATAATCACATTTTCCGGCTTGATGTCCCGATGCACCGCGCCCAATTTGTGCAGAACCCACAGGGCATTGCACAGATGCAGGGTGATTTTCCGCGCTTCGGCGCGGGAGAACAGTGCGCCCTCCAGAAGGTAGGCGAGGGGATCCCCCTGTATGTATTCTTCCAGCACCAGCACCATACCATCCTGCTCCGCAGTCTCCATGATCTGCGGCAGGTTTGGGCAGGAGATCCCCAGCAGCTTCCGGTAGACCTCCCCATTTCCGCGATAATGGCGAAAAATAAAGCGCGTTCCGTTCTGTTTGTTTTGCAGAAGCGAAACACAGCCGCG
>CAKTKF010000040.1 GCA_934569215.1 uncultured Oscillospiraceae bacterium | reverse complement strand
GTGCCGTCCTCTTCCATCTTTCTCAGCTGAGCCAGACGGTCGATACGGGTGCGCATGGTGCGGAAGTTGGTCAGCATACCGCCCAGCCAGCGGGCGTTGACGTAGTAACCGCCGCAGCGGGCGGCCTCTTCCTTGATGGCATCCTGGGCCTGCTTCTTGGTGCCGACGAACAGCACGTTGCCGCCGTTTGCGGACAGGTCACGGACGAAGGCGTAAGCCTCTTCCAGCTTCTTTACGGTCTTCTGCAGGTCGATGATGTAGATCCCGTTGCGCTCGGTGTAGATGTAGGGCGCCATTTTGGGGTTCCAGCGGCGGGTCTGGTGACCGAAGTGAACACCGGCCTCCAGCAGTTGCTTCATAGATACGACAGCCATTTTACAATTTCTCCTTTTGTTTTTCCTCCACCCCGATCATCCCGGCAGCCCGTCCTTTCGGACACGGGGGCGGCCGATCCCCGGGTGTGTGGTTTTGAAATGTCACGGGTCAAAGCCCATGCTGAGTCATTATATAGGATGGAAAGCACAATTGCAAGCATTATTTCCAAAAAACGCAAAAAAATTCCGGCGGAGGAGAGGAAGTGCGTCGGGTCTGCCCGTTACCGTGGCAGACCCGGCTTTCCTCTCGGCACCCGGCAGTCGTCGGGCTTTGCTTCCACCAGCACGATGTCCGGGCCGATGCGCTTGATGCAGTTCCAGGGAATGATAAAATCGTCCCGCCGCCCGAAGCCCCCGGGGAACCGTCCGGGGCAGGGAACGACGATGGCGCAGACGTTCCCGCTGGGAATTTCCACCTGCACGTCCGTCACAAATCCAAGCCGACGCCCGTCGCTGACGCAGATGACCTCTTTGCATTGCAGCTGGGTAAACCGTATCGACATAGTCCCACCCTCCTTTGACACAGCCTATGCACCAGAGAGGGGGAGTATGCCCGCTTTACGAAACGCTGACGGACTTGCGCATGGCGCCGATGGCGCCCTTTTCCAGTCGGGACACCTGCGCCTGAGAGATACCCAGGGCGGAGGCCACCTCCATCTGGGTCTTCCCGTCGTAAAACCGCAGGGAAAGAATTTGCTTTTCCCGGTCGTTCAGGGCGCGGAAGGCGTTTTGCAGGGTGATATGCTCCATCCAGCCGTCCTCGGTGTTTTTGGTGTCCCGCACCTGATCCATCACCGTCAGCGCATCGCCGCCGTCGGAGTAGACGGGGTCGTACAGGCTGGCCGGGGCGCATACCGCGTCCAGCGCCCGGCTGACCTCCTCCAGGGGGATATCCAGCTCTTTGGAAATCTCCTCCAGGGTCGGCTCCCGCCCCAAGCGGGTGGTCAGGGCTTCCTTGCACTGAAGCACCCGGTAGGCCACGTCCCGGATGGAGCGGGAGACCCGGATGACGCTGTTGTCCCGGAGATACCGCCGCACCTCCCCCGCGATCATGGGGACGCCGTAGGTGGAAAAGCGCACCTGCTTGTCCGGGTCAAAATTGGAAATGGCCTTGATGAGGCCGATGCACCCCACCTGGAACAGGTCGTCAGGGTTTTCCCCCCGTTTGTCAAAGCGCTGTATGACGCTGAGAACCAGCCGCAGATTTCCTTCAATGAGCTTTTCCCGGGCATCTTCGTCCCCCGCCTGCGCCCGGCGAAGCAGAGTGTCCATTTCCACCTGGGATAAGACATGAAGTCTGGATGTGTTGACGCCGCATATCTCTACTTTTCCCTGCATGACAGCCTCCTGTGTGGTGATACTGGGAAATGGGACTTCCATTTCCGTTCCTATCCAGTATTCCCCGGAAGCGGCAAATCATTCTTTGGCGGTTTTTCACAAATTTTTCACAGTTGAGAGAAAGCGCCAAGGGCCTTCGACAGCGTTTTTTGACAGGAAGACAACTTTTCCCCGGTGTTTTTCCGGTAACGGCTCCCAGCTGACGGTGACGTAACACAGCCTCTATTTCGGCGTGAAAGGGAATATACATGGATATATGCAGACTTTTCCACAAGAAGGGGGCAAAACGGAAAGAACAAAAATTCCTGTTGATAACTCATAGTTTTCCACAATCTCCACAGGTTTCTCCACAGGGGTTTTCCACAGGCGGGGCGTGCTGTGGATATTCAATTTTGGTTCACATAAAAAGATTCGCCCGGCTTCGACGGATTTCCCACTTTTCCGCGGGTCGTGGATTTTACCACGAACATTTTTTTGTGCAAAAATTAGGACTTGACAATCCTTCCCCCAGACCCCGGCGTCCGGCATCCGGGGCGGGATGGCGGGAGAGAGGCTTCTCCCGCCCGGAGCGGCAAAAAATTTTGAAAAAAGGGTTGATTTTATCGCGTCAAGGCGTTATAATGCGTATCTGTATGGAAAACGAACAGAAGGAGGTGGAATCCATGCCCAATATCAAGTCCTCTAAGAAGGATGTCATTTCTTCCAAGATCGCTTACGAGAAGAACAAGGCTGACAAGTCCGAGCTGAAGACCAACCTGAAGAAGTTCGACGCCGCTGTGGTGTCCGGTGACAAGGCTGCCGCCGACGCTGCTTACAAGACCGCCGTCAAGGCCGTCGATCAGGCTGTCAACAAGGGTCTCCTGCACAAGAACAACGCTGCCCGGAAGAAGAGCAGCATGACTCTGAAGCTGAACAAGCTGGCCTGATTTCTCTGAAAATATCTCCTTCCGAGCAGTGCTTGGAGGGAGTTTTTTCATTTTGTAGGGGGAAACTCTGAACAAATCGCCGACTGCTGACTATCGCAGATTTACTAAGAGCTTCCCATATTATTATTGCGGATTTATCCCGGGAGGTGTTACCATGGCAAAACTGTCTGACCCCGTCACGATGCTAAAAGGCGTGGGAGAGGTACGGGCAAAGCAGCTTGCCCAGCTGAATATTTTCACCCTCCGGGATCTCATCTGCCACTTTCCCAGAGGGTACGAAGACCGGACGAAACTGGTTCCCATCGAAAAGCTGGAGCCGGATGTCCCCGCCTGCTTCCGCGCCATGGTGATGAATACCCCCCGTACCAGCCATATCCGCAAGGGGCTTGACCTGACCAAGGTGCAGCTTGCGGATACCACCGGGCGGCTGAATGTGACGTTTTTCAACAACCGTTTTGCCGCCCAGCAGCTGGAATACGGACGGGAATACATTTTCTACGGCGCGGTGAGCGGGGATTTCATCGGCTACAGCATGACGAACCCCGTGTTTGAGACGCCGGAGTCCCAGCCCGTGACCATTCGGCGGATCCTGCCCATTTACCCTCTGACCGCGGGACTGACCAATGCGGCGCTGCTTCGTCTTGTGCAGCAGGCGCTGGCGGTGTGCGACCCGCCGGAGGAAATTCTTCCCGCCGAGGTGCGGGAGAAATACGGCATCTTACCTGCCCAGCGGGCGTATTTTGCCATCCACGAGCCGAATTCCATGTCGGAGGCAGAGCTGGCGAAAAAACGGATGATCTTCGAAGAATTTTTCGTATTTTCCGCAGGACTCGCCCTGATGCGTGCTGCCCGGGAGGAAAAGAAAACGGAACCCTACACGGATTTCGACATGGCAGCTTTTTACAATAGCCTGCCCTTTTCCCTCACCGGCGCCCAGAACCGGGCGGTGGGGGAAATTCTGGAGGATTTTCGCCGGGGTGTCCCCATGAACCGGCTGGTGCAGGGAGACGTGGGCAGCGGCAAGACCATGGTGGCAGCGGCCGCCGCCTACTGCGCCGCGAGAAATGGCGCGCAGACCGCTTTGATGGCGCCGACGGAGATTTTAGCCGAGCAGCATTTTGCCTCCCTGAACGCCCTGTTCGCCCCCCTGGGGGTATCCGTGGCGCTGCTCACCGGCTCCATGACGGTGAAGCAGAAAAAGGATGTGCGGGAGCGCATCGCCGCCGGGGAAGTCCAGGTGGTGATCGGCACCCACGCGCTATTGTCGGAGTCCACCCGGTTTGATAACCTGGGGCTGGTGATCACCGACGAGCAGCACCGCTTCGGAGTGGGGCAGCGCAGCCGCCTTTCCGCCAAGGGGGAAGGCTCCCATCTGCTGGTGATGTCGGCGACGCCCATCCCCCGGACGCTGGCACTGATCCTCTACGGCGATCTGGATGTCTCCATTCTGGACGAGCTGCCCCCGGGACGAGAGCCGGTGGACACCTTCCTGGTGGGGGAGAGTTACCGCCCCCGGATCAACGCCTTTATCCGAAAGCAGGTGTCGGAGGGGCATCAGTGCTTTGTGGTCTGTCCGGCGGTGGAGGAAAACGAGGAGCTGGGCATCAAGGCGGCTGCCGTCTGGGCGGAGACCTTACAGCAGACGGTTTTCCCCGACCTGCGCATCGCCCTGCTCCACGGACAGATGAAGGGCGCGGAAAAGGAAGCAGCCATGGCGTCCTTCGCCCGGGGCGAGGCGGATGTGATGGTGGCGACCACGGTCATCGAGGTGGGGGTGGACGTTCCCAACGCCACGCTGATGGTCATTGAGGACGCCGACCGGTTCGGTCTGAGCCAGCTGCACCAGCTCCGCGGCCGGGTAGGCCGGGGCAAGGCGAAGAGCTACTGCATCCTCACCTCCCACAACCGTAGCCCCGAGACGCTCCAGCGGCTGAAAGCCCTGTGCAAAACCACCGACGGCTTCAGGATTGCGGAAGAGGATCTGCGCCTGCGGGGGCCGGGGGATTTCTTCGGCTCCCGGCAATCCGGCCTGCCTGCCTTCCGGGTGGCGGACCTGGGCTGCGACCTTGCCGCCATGAAGGACGCCCAGCAGGCGTCGTCGGACTGGATCGACGCCTACGGCACGTCGGATACGCCCGAGGCAAACGCCCTGAGACAGCGGATCGGCGACCTGTTTGCCCGCTCCGAGGGAACGATGAATTGAACGAACAAAGCAGGGCACACTTCTGTGCCCTGCTTTTTGCTGGATTATTCCGTCTGCGTGACATTGCTTTCCCGCCTTGCAGTTACGCCTGCTTTGCACTGTCCAGGGACTTGCCGAAGACGAAAAACCGCTGATACAGGAACTCCGTGGAGAAATTCAGCAGCATGTTTATAATCGTTACCAGGTATTCGTTCCACGCCAGGCTGCCGGCCAGGCAATTCCCCAGAAGGGTGGACAGGGGCGTGAAGACCACGTAGTAGGCGGCAACCTTTGCCATGGCCACGGGTACGTTGGCAGCGGATTGGAAGGTAAACTTTCGGTTCAGAGTAAAGTTCCAGAGTACACTCAGGCACAGGGCAATCAGGTAGCAGGGCCAGTATGGGAGATAGGTAAATTCATTCAGCAGAGCAAAACTGCCCATTTCGATGAGACCGGCGCTGATGGAGAAAAAGGTGAATTTCAGAACACGGACGAATTCTTTCATGAGTACCTCCAAAATCATTGCGTATGGTCTTTGCGGCGGAAGCGGAAACGCTTGCCCGCAGCATTATTTCTGCCCTTCCCAGAAGGGTTCCGGCTTGGGGCAGGAATCGCAGTTGCCCTCGCAGTTCCGGGGCTTGAATTGCAGCTCCTGACTCTTGACGCTTACCGTGGTGCAGGGGGGAATGGAGTGGGTGATGAAGACGTTGGAGCCGATGACGCTGTCCCGGCCGATCACAGTGCCGCCGCCTAAGATGGATGCGCCGGCGTAAATGGTCACGTTGTCCTCAATGGTGGGGTGACGCTTCTTTCCCCGCAGGCTCTGTCCGCCCCGGGTGGTCAGTGCACCCAGGGTCACGCCCTGATAGACCTTCACATGGTCGCCGATGACCGTGGTCTCGCCCACCACAATACCCGTGCCGTGGTCGATGAAGAAATACCGGCCGATGGTGGCGCCGGGGTTGATGTCGATGCCCGTGACGCTGTGGGCATGTTCCGTCATAATCCGGGGCAGCATGGGAACCTTCAGCATATACAGCACATGCGCCAGCCGGTACACCGTGATGGCAAACAGCCCGGGATAGCAGAAGACGATCTCGTCCGTGCTGAAGGCGGCGGGGTCGCCGTCGTAAAAGGCCTCCACGTCGGTCTGGGCGATTGCCCGGATGCCGGGGATTGCCCGGAAGAACTGCAAGCTCAGCTCCTGGGCTTTTTCCTGGGCTTCCTGCTCCGTCCTGTCGACCCGCAGGGCGATGGCAATCTGCTTGTTCAGATTGTACATCACATCCTCAATGAGCATGGAGAGGTTGTGCTTGGTATTGTAGATACGGTAGGCTTTGTCCCGGGAGGAGCCGGGGTAGACGATGCGCAGGAGCTTGCCGATCATGTCGATGACCACGGCCTTGTCCGGGTGCTGGAAGGGGTCGAGCTTGTCGATGTCCCGGCCGTGGCGGTAATCCTCCAGAATGCCGTCCACAATGCCTTCGATTTCCTTTTCAATGGGGGTCATAGGGATTCCTCCTTGTATTCTTAATCTCAGTTTAACATATGCCGGGAGCAAAGTCAATGAAACACTCCGGCACATTCCTCTTGCATTTCCCGGCCGTATCGGGTATAATCATCCCAAAATCAATCCCAGTATCAGGAGGGAATATTTATGGAAAACGAAAACCTGGAGCAGGAAGAAAGCATCCTGACCCTGACCGATGAAAACGGACAGGATATGGACTTTGAGTATCTGGACTGCCTGCCCTACGAGGGCAAGGAATATCTGGTGCTGATGCCCGCGGACGAGCCGTCCACCGAGATCGTGATTCTCGAGGTGGAGCCGGTGGACGAGGAAAATGAAAATTACCTCGCCGTGGAGGACGAGGCAATTCTGGACGCGGTCTACGGCCTGTTCAAGGAAAAGTACAAGGACATTCTGACCTTCGAGGAAGGGTAAGCCGGGGCAGCGCTGCCCGCCCGGAAAAAAGCAGCCGTTTTGGCTGCTTTTTCAAATCTCCGGCGCACCCGATGCGATGTCCCGCACCACTTCTCCCGCCAGAATCAGCCCCGCCGTCCCCGGCACAAAGGCCGAGCTTCCGGGGATCTGACGCTTGCCCAGGGCGGCGGCCTCCGCCTCCCAGCCGGTGGGGGAGATGGCTTCCTCTTTGGAATAGACGACCTTTAAGTGGCGGATGCCCCGCTTGCTCAGCTCCCGGCGCATGACCCGCGCCAGAGGACACATGGAGGTCTTGGTGATATCCGCCACCTCAAGCAGGGAGGCATCCAGCTTGTTGCCGGTGCCCATGCAGCTGATGATGGGCGTCCCGGCGTCGTGGGCGTTCTGCACCAGCGCCAGCTTGCCGGTGACGGTGTCGATGGCGTCCACAATGTAGTCGTATTGGGTAAAATCGAACTGCCCCGCGGTCTCGGGAGTATAAAAGACGGCGTAAGTCCGCACGATGCACTCCGGGTTGATGGAAAGCACCCGCTGCTTTGCCGCGTCCACCTTCCGCATTCCTACGGTATCGTAGGTCGCGAGAATCTGCCGGTTCAGATTGGACAGGCTGACGGTGTCGTTGTCGATGAGATCCAGCTGCCCCACCCCGCTGCGGGCCAGGGCTTCCAGGGTATAGCCGCCCACGCCGCCCAGGCCGAACAGGGCGACCCGGGCATTTTGCAGCCGCGCCAGCGCCTCGGCGCCCAGCAGCATTTCGGTACGGATAAATTGTTCGCGCATGTTTGTTTCCTCCCCCAAAGTCTGATCGTTTTATACCATGTCCCAAAA